>JABDJT010000087.1 GCA_013003335.1 Verrucomicrobiales bacterium
TTCCCGTTGCGGTCGAGGATTCGATCGATCGGGCCGGTATCGGCGGTCTTCCAGCCCGTGTTGGCGAAAGCTGAGTAGGCATGAGTGAGCTCCTCGAGTGTGACTTCACTGGCTCCGATGAACGTGGAAGGGTAATCTCCGAGCGGGGAACGGATACCGGCGCGGGCGGCGAACTGTCGGACGGTTTCGAGTCCGGTTTCAAATCCCAGCCGGACCGAGGCCGCGTTTTTTCCGGCGATCAGAGCAAATCCCGAGGGGATGGCACCGCGATAGACAGGCTGCAGATTTTCCACGCCCCACTCTCCTAGAATTCCGGTTTGGCCACCCATCATCACTTCGCGGTTATCGATGGGGGCGTCGAAAACGGTGCTGAGTGGGCTGGAGACGCCGGAGTCGTAGGCTGCCGCATACAGGAGCGGGAAAAAAGCCGTGCCGGCCGGTCGGCGGGTGAGGGATGCCCGGTCGTACTCGCTTTCCTGGTGATCGCGGCTTCCCACGACTGCGACGACTCGACCTGTAGCATTTTCGATTACGATAGCTGACCCCTGGAGTCTGTCCTCCGGATTGGCGCTGGCTGACGAATCGTTGGTCGGCGTACCGGTCAGTTCGGTCGATTCGAGACGGCTCAGGCGGTGATTCACGGCCTCTTCGCTGACCTTTTGAAGCATTGGTTCGACTGCTGTTTCGATGGTCATGCCGTCAAGCGATGCGCCGTTGAGGAGCGATTTCGCTTCCCGTTCCACCTTTGCGAGGAGGAAGCGGGGCTGATTGTTCCGGCCGTCGTTTTCCAGGATGTAGAGGGGCTTTTCACTGAGTTGACCGGCTTCGTTCGCGGTGAGGAAGCCTTCGTCTGCCATGCGGTTGAGAATTCGGTTTCGGGCAGCGATCGCAGCCTGTGGATTTTTAAATGGGGAAAGTGGATTGGGATAGCGAATCATACCGCAGAGCATGGCGGATTCGCCAACGGTCAGTTCGGAAGGGGATTTGCCGAAGTAACCGGCAGCAGCGGCGCCGAGGCCCCAGAACCCGTTTCCGAGATAAATCCGGTTTAAGTAGTGGGTCACGATTTCGTCTTTCGTGTAGGCTTTCTCAATCTCGCGAGCAGCAAAGACTTCGAGCAATTTCCGATCGTAGGTTCGGCCGGTTAGTTCAAAGCAGTTTCGGGCCAGTTGCTGGGTGATCGTACTGGCTCCCTGATCGATTTCCTGTTTTTTCAGGTTGGCGATCGCGGCGCGCATGATGCCTTTCAGGTCGTAGCCCGGGTGAAATTTGAAACGCGAATCTTCCGCGGCGTAGAGAGCTTCCAGGAAGTGATCGGGGATTTCGTCACGGCTGACGATGACGACCCGATTTTCCGAGATAGCGCCCAATTGATTTCCTGTGCTATCGAGGACGGTTGCCCCTTCCCGGATGTTGGTGACCTGGCTGTAATCCAGTTCCAAGGCCCGCTTGTGGTAGGAGTTTGCGACTGCTGCCCCGAAGATTCCGCCGATCATGGCAGTAATGATCAGGAATGCCAGGCCCCAGCGAACCAGCAAGCTTTTCCGGATTGGTCGGGAAAGCCGATTCAAAAACGATAGATACGATCGAGTGTCGGGAAGGTGATGGAGCGTCATGTCAGGAAGGAGGTTGGTCGGTTTTGGTACATTCAGTTTCCGAAAATGCGGGAGAGGAGGCCCCGCTTTCTACCGCTGGAAGGCGGCTTCTTGCGGGGCATGACGCGGCGGTAGTCAATTTCAACGCGGCCGATTCCGCTGTCGCGGCTGCGGGCGCTTCGGCTGGCGGTGCCATAGTCGTAATAATCGTCGAAACTGTCGTGGTTTCCCCGTGGCCTCGAGAGGGACGGGACCGAGGTGAGGAGTTGTTCGGGAACTTCCACTTCAAAGTCAGCTGCACCTTCGTAAATGGTTCTGAGAAATTCTCCTGCGAGAGGAGCAGAATTCCGGCCACCACTCATTTTTTCGTCCTCGCGTCCCTCGGTCAGGACGGCAAAAGCGATCTTCGGATTCTCGGCGTCCGCAAAGCCCGTGAACCACGCCAGTCGGCGTTCATTGCCTCCGGTTGACCACTGGGCGGTGCCGGTTTTCCCGAAGACGTGGGGTTTTTCGAGCTTGGCTCGCTGACCTGTTCCGCGCCCGTAATTCACCACACCCCACATCCCCTCACGAACGGTCTCGATATCGGAAGGTAGGAACGTCATCCGCTCCACATTGGGCGCGATTGTTTTCACGAGGCGATGATCGATTGGATCCTGGACCTGGAGGACCAGTCGGGGATGGGCGTAGTGACCGCTGTTCGCGAAAACGGTCATGGCTGCTGCCATTTGAACGGGAGATGCCAGAAGCGCTCCCTGACCGATGGCGAGGTTGGCGATTCCGCGGCGGCTGGGGGCTTTTTCGGGAGCGTTCCCCGTCGCGACTGCTTCGAGCGGGATATTCGGCGCGATGCCGATGGAAAATTTGTCGGCTGCACGAAGGATTGCTTCACTGCCTGTCTGGAATCCGGCCTGGTAGAACCACGTATTGCAGGAACGCAGGAGAGCATATTTCACGTCCATCGTACCCTCGTGCTTCTCGTTCCAGTTTTTGAACTCGCGGCCGTCCACCCAGATCGAGGGAGGACCGGAAAACCGGGTTGTGCTGTTGATACTGAATTTGCTCAAGGCTGCGAGTGCCACGATGGGCTTGAAGGTCGAGCCGGGCGGATATTCACCCGAGATGGCCCGATTGAAAAACGGATCTCCCTCCATGGTCTTCAGTTCCCGATAGCGGGTCGGCGAAATGGAAGGTAGAAACTCTGACGCGTCGTAACTGGGGTAGGTGGCTGCTGCGAGGATATCGCCATTTTCCGAATCCATCGCTACGAAGGCACCATCGTGTTCGCACTGCTCCAACTGGTCATAAGCCAGTTTCTGCATATCGAGATGAATCGAGGTCACCACCGTTCTGCCCGGGACCGGAACCTTCAAAATCTCGCGATTCACCTCACGGCCGTGTTCGTCGTACAAGAGACTCAGCAGTCCATTTTCTCCCCGCAATTCGCGATCCATCGACTTTTCCAGGCCGGTGCGGCCCTCCACGGGACACCAGCGAAATTCCTCTTTGCCGATTTGTCCGCGCTGTTCCGGGAAGACGCGGCCGACATATCCGGTGATGTGCGCGAAAGCCGGGCCGGCAGGATAATCCCGACTTACGAATGATTGAAATTCCACCGCCGGATTTTCTTCCGGACCGAGGCCCGCGGCCCGCAATTCTTCCGTCTCGCCCGGCTGCAGAGCCTCTGAAATTGAAACAGGGAAGAACGGCCGGTTTTTCCAGTGATCGACCAGTTCCGCGTCGGGGATGCGGATCAAATTCGGGATGATTGCTCGAATTTCCCCTTCCAACCGGCGAAACTCCGCGATCGGAGCCGGAGAAGAGACATCGCCGGAATCCAGTGCTTTCATCCGGATTGCCAGGCGGACGGCAGCCCGGTTGGTTGCTAGTGGCTCACCACGGCGATCAAGAATCAGCCCGCGCGGGGCGGGAAGCTGAACCAGGAAATGGCGAAATTCATCCGTGCTCTCGACCGGGGCCGTGAAATCGGCCGCAACGCCTGTCGAGGGCGAAACAAGTAACGAAAGGCAGAAAATCGATACGATTTGCAAAAATCGGTTGGGACAGCGCATACTGCTGACCCAGAGGTGCAATTCCCGTGCCGGGCTGAAATCAAGGACTTACGACGAAATATGGGGTGGAGCCGTGCGATGTGCCGGAACTCCGGTTGCAAAAAGCACGAGTCACCAGGGTCTGATTGCCAAACCAACCCTGTTGATTCGATTTTCTACTGCGCGACGCCGAATGTCTGATCGAGACCGGCCTTCCGCTCTTCGTCGGACATTGGCAGCCAGTGAAAAACCCGATTGGTTTTCTCTTCGGTCATCGTTTTCGCCCCGTAGATTGCGACCTCGATCCGGTCGGGCGCGCCGGTTGTGTTCTCGGCCGGTTTTGTTTTCACGACAATTTTGTTGTTGCCCCGGCGAAGGCCGCCGATCAGCAAATCACCACCTGTGCCGTTAGTGACTGTTGCCACGTGCCGGCCGTTCACGGTGATGTCGCTCTCGAAACCTGCGGATGTGACCTGAATCGCGGCAACGTAGTCCGGCTTCGGGACCGGTTGGGGCAATTCCGGCAACTTGGGAAGAGGCTGGAAAGTGTCGTCTTTCAAAAAGCTGAAATCTTTTCCGCGGATTAGTCCCAGCACCTCGGACTCGACTTTGACGACGCGCATGGTGTCGAACAGCCACTTGCCGTTTTCTTTCTGGTAGCGGAGCACGATGATATTCTCCCGCACCTCATTCGGAGGCGTCAGACCAAAATTGGCTTTTCCAAAATAGATGGCTGCTGCTGTTTCAGGCCGGGTCAGGACATCCAGCAGAATCAGGTCGGAAATATCGGGGGCCTGGATCGGCGCTTGAAACAGTGCTTCGGGAAATTTCAGACGTCGGGACACAATTTCGTTCCGCACCTCGACCTGGCGGGAGCTTGCCGTGATGGCCTGCCAGGCGTTGTAGTCGCCTTTGGCCATGATCTTGCGCCAGGAATTGTAGACCGCCTCCAATTCACCGCGCATTCCGGGTTCGGACTGTGCCGGCGGGATTTCTTCCGGTTCGGATTCAGGTTCCTGGCCGAAAAGGGGACTGGTCAGCAGGGCAACCGCCAGGGTGAGAATCGTGTTTCGTGTTCGCATTTGAAAAAATCCTGCCACCTCGATCACCTTTACGCCACCACGTCCGAAATGACGCCGCTGCTGTCCTGGAAATGTTCGCCAACTGGCACGTCGAGCCGGTCCAGCATGGTGTGCCAAACGGTCGAAAGCGGAGTCTGCTCCGGCAATTTCAGGTGGCCCCGGTGATCGATCCCCATCGCTTTTCCGCCGAACATCGCGGTCGGCAGCAAATCCTTGGAGTGCCCGATGCCCATTCCGCTGGAATAGCCGATCACGCAATGATCTAAAAGGGAACTTCCGTCAGCTTCCTTGATCGATTTCATCTTGCCGAGGAAATGGGCAAAATGTTCCTGGTAGATGGTGTCGACCGCAGCCAGTTCATCGAGGTTTTTCGGATCGTTGCCGTGGTGGGAAAGCTCGTGGTAGCCTTTTGAAACACCGAATTCCGGGAACACGCCGCCCGAACTTTCCTGCCGCACTACGTAGGTGATGATCCGGGTCGAGTCGGTCTGGAAAGCCAGCGCGAGCAGGTCATACATCAGTTTCGCGTATTTTTCGTAGACGAACTGCCCGCTCGGTAAATGGATCGAATATTTTTCCGCATAGCGGGCCGCCGTTTCCGGATCGACCTCCGGCTTTGGTTTCACACTCCAGTCCTTGTCCCGCTCGAGCTGCTTTTCCACCTCGCGGACGCTCGTAAAATATTCCTCCAGCTTTTCGCCGTCGGCTTTCCCGATCTGTTTTTCGAGGGATTTCGCATCCTCCATCACCGCGTCGAGAATGCTCCCGCGGCGGCGAAAACCCTTTTCGCGCACGGCTGCTTCGTCCGGGTCGTCGACTTTGAAAAGGCGATTAAACACGACGTGCGGGTCATTTTCCGAAGCCAGCGGCACCCCGTTCTGGTTCCAGGAAAGCGTTCGCAAATTGCCGCCAAAACCCGTCCCGCGCTGGATGCAAAATTGAAGCGACTCAAAACGCGTGTCCCCGCCGAGGTGGCCCGCCGCGATCTGATCGCAGGAAATCGTGTTTTGAATCGATCCACCTTTTTTCGCCTCCACGCCCGTCATAAACGTGTAATCGCCGTGGTGACCGCCTCCGTGTTCGAGATACGTGTTCGAAAAAATCGTGATGTCCTCCCGATACGGCTCCAGCGGCTTCAAAATCCGGCTGTAGGTGAAATCTTTCCCTTCATCCTCCGGGGTGAATTCCCGGATATTCATGCCGGTGCCGAAATACAGCCAGGCAGCCCGTTTTGGAATCGATTTTTCTGCAGCTGCCGACGCGATTTTGGCCGGCAGCATCGCCTCCAGGAACGGGAGCGCCATCGTCGTGCCGAGGCCGCGCAACGCCGTCCGGCGGGAAATCGAAAAATCGCGGGAAATGTGCATCGATTGAGAAGGAGTAAACGAACCAACAGGGTTGGTTTGGCGATCATACCCTGTTTGATCGAAATCGTCCAGCCAAGCTGGAATTTTGCAGTATAGATGATTCGTGTTACCCGCCCCGACCATTCGAAAATTTCTGCGCGAGTCGTTCCCAGGCGAATCGCCCATCCTGGTGCCGCGAAAGGGTCGAATCGACTGGCTGAAACCGCTCGAAAAGCAGCTCGATGCCATCGAGCGCGTTGAATGTAAGATTCACGTAATTCACCGGCTGAAGGGGCGGGAGCGAACCGACCGTCTCGATCTGACGATCAAGCCGGATTCTTCAGGTCGGCGATACGGCGACAGCGAACGATTTAAGCTCTTTTTTTCCGAATCGGATTTGTTCCTGATCGGTGATGACAGTTGGAGGCGCAATCCAATCGAGGCTGTCACGATCAGTGGTTTTTCAGAGATTGAAGACTTGATCCGGAAGGTGGTCGCCCGGCAGGACCGCATTCGCCTCCGTGACCGGAAAAAGGACAAGATCTCGAATTTGAAAGAGAAGGGGATGAAAGCGCAGTTGACCGCGCTGGCCGCCGAGCATGATTTTTCCTTCGCCCTCGGCCAGACTGCCCGAAACGTGAACCTGAGTTTGCGGGTGGCCGGTCGAAAAACCGGGTTTCATTTTTCTTTTCCGAAAGGGAAATTCGATGAAGTGATCGGAGAATTGCCGCAGCTAATCGCCGATTTTGAAAAGATGGCCCGTCTCGGGATTACCTTCCGTACGAACAACCGGAAATGGCAAATCCACCAAGGGGATTGGGTGGGCGATGACGAGTGAATCGTTATCCTCTTCGCACGGAAGCAACCTGGTATCGGGTTAAGTCCGTGATCATCACCGGCCTTGAGCGGGAGGAGCGGTGCAGGAACTGGCCGTTTCCGACGTAGATTCCGACATGGCTGGGGCCGTGCTTGTAGGTGTTTTTCAAGACGAGAACATCGCCCGGTTTCATGCGCTGAAAGGGAACGGAATCGCCCCATTTCAACCAGGATCGAGCGGCGGCGTATCCTGCTGGCGGTTCTTCGCCGGCACTGCGGACCACGTGTCCGACCCAGCTGGCGCATTGTTTTCTCGCGCCGCGCCGGTAATGCCTGCCGTTCCATCCCATTGCCTCGCGGACGATGCCGGAAACCCGCAAGTTTGCGAATGGAGTAAAACCATTTCCGCTGTGAACCCGGTGATGTCGATCCACCCGGCCGTCTCCATCTTCATCCAACAGGCCTCTCGTGGAACAGGACGAAGTGGAAAACAGCACCAGCAGCGACAGTGCTGCCAGCAAGACGGCTCCGGCAACGAACTTCGGCAGGTGCATGATGAAAAAAGAGGGGGCTTAGAACCCGGAGCAGATGGCGAGACCGGAAGCAGTAAGAACGAGGATTACCCAGATGGTTTTGGCGATTTTCATAAGATTCGGATTTTGGAGGTGATTTGTGCGCTTTTTAAAATGTGACTCGCAATTTCGATAAAATTCAAAATATTGAGAAGAATTTCGCTGAATATTGCCGAAAACCGCACGAATTTCAATGATTTTTTATAACAATTAGAAAAATAGTTATTTCGGGGTTCACAACACTTGTCGGAGAAGCAGGGTTGTTTCGATAATCGGTTCGCGGGACCAGTTGCTGCAGAATTTCCCAATCCGTGATTCGCCAACACTCGTTTGCGGGAAAAGAAAATCCTTTTGTGTAGGCGAATTTCGACGGACCCTTTCTGCGATATTAGAATTCTCCTGATGGGAACCTTTCGAACCAGTTTTTTGGGCATAATTACCGCCGGCCTCCTTTCGGCCGCCGACGTTGATCCGGAGGCATTGCGCTTTTTTGAAACAGAGATCCGGCCCGTGCTGGCGGATTCTTGCTTCGAATGCCACGGCCCCGAAAAAGCCAAAGGCAGTCTCCGGCTCGATCACATCGACTACATCCAGAAAGGCGGCGATTCCGGCCCGGTGATCGTGTCCAAAAAGCCGGGCGAATCACTTTTGATCGAAGCAATTCAGCGCACCGACCCCGATTTCTCGATGCCGCCGAAGGCGGATAAAGCGCTGACCGGGAAACAGGTCGCCGCCTTTGAAAAGTGGATTGCGATGGGAGCTCCCTGGCCGAAGGAAGTCGCGAAAAAAGGAGAGGTGGACGAGCACGGTTTCACGAAAGAAGACCGCAACTGGTGGGCGATTCAGCCCGTGAAGAAACCGGCTGTGCCCACGGTGAAAACCGATGCGAACGGCTGGCCGAAGAATGAAATTGATCGATTTATCCTTCGAAAACTCAAAGAAAAAGGCCTGAAACCCGCTCCGAAAGCCGGTCCGCGCGAATTGCTTCGCCGCATGACATACGACCTGCACGGCCTTCCGCCTACACCGGCAGCGGTGGAGAAATTCGTGGCTGACTTTGAAGCGGACGAAGACGCCGCGGTTGCCGCGAAGATCGATGAACTTCTTGCCAGCCCGCGTTACGGCGAGCGCTGGGCTCAACACTGGTTGGACGTGGTTCGTTACGCCGAGAGCGACGGATACCGCGCCGATTTCTACCGACCGGATGCGTGGCGGTTTCGGGACTACGTGATCGCCTCGCTGAATTCCGACAAGCCCTACGATGAATTCGTGCGGGAACATCTGGCGGCCGATGAATTCGCCGCCGATGACCCGGACCGCCTCATTGCGACGGCATTCCTGCGACACGGGATTTACGAATACAACCAGCGCAATGCCCGGATGCACTGGGAGCTGATCATGAACGAGATGACGAATGTCACCGGCGAGGCTTTCCTCGGGCTCGGGATCGGCTGCGCCCAGTGCCACGATCACAAGTTCGACCCGATTCTGCAGAAAGACTATTACGCTCTGCAGGCCTTTCTCTCGACGGTCTGGTGGCCGGAAGACCGGATGCTCGGGACGGCGGAGGAACTCGCCGATTACCGGGAAAAGATGGCTGAATGGGATGCGGAAACCGCTGAAATTCGGGCCGGCCTCGACGAAATGATGCAACCGCTGCTCGACAGCAAACGCAAATCGTCGGTGAAACAGTTTCCCGCCGACATCCAGGCGATGGTGGAGAAAAAACCGGAGGACCGGACCGCGTATGAAGAGCAAATGGCACAGTTGGTGGAACGGCAGGTGATCGATCAGCAGGCCAAAATCGATCCCAAAAAACATTTCGAAAAAGACCCCGAAAAGAAGGCGAAATACGAAGATCTGAAAAAACGGCTTGAGGAGTTGGCGGAAAAGAAGCCGAAACCGCTGCCGACCGCGTTTATCTCCACCGACATCAGCCGCGATCCGGCAGCCACGATTTTAAAAACCCGTACTGGGAAAACGGAGATCGAGCCCGGCTTTCTCACTCTGCTTGGTGAACCGGTGCCAAAAATCGAGCCAACCGAATCCACGCCGGGGCGCCGTACCGCTTTGGCGAAATGGATCACCAGCCCGGAAAATCCGCTCTCGACCCGTGTGATCACCAACCGGATCTGGCAGCATCATTTCGGCCGCGGGATTGTGCCGACGCCCAACGATTTCGGAACTCTCGGCGAAAAACCGAGCCATCCGGAACTCCTCGACTGGCTCACTGTGAATTTTCTCGAAGGCGGCTGGAAAATGAAGCGTCTCCACCGACTGATCATGACCAGCGCGGCCTACCGTCAAACCTCCCGCCGCGAGCCGGGGCAGACTGAGTCCATGACCGATCCCGGTAACAAGTGGCTGTGGCGATTCCCGCCGAAACGGCTCAGCGCCGAGCAAATTCGCGATGCCATGCTCGCCGTTTCGGGCGAATTGAGCAGCACTGGAAACGGCCCTTCCAAATCAGGCGCAGAAAATGTCCGGAGCGTGTTCGTGAAAAAAATGCGCAACACCCCGGACAACGTCCTGGCCACGTTTGACGCCCCCAATGGGTTTGATTCCACGCCGACCCGACTCCAAACCACCACCCCGACTCAGTCGCTCATGCTGGTGAACGCGGAGTGGCCGCTGGAACGTGCACGCGCCTTCGCGGTCCGCGTATTAAAGGGCAAAACATCGCCCGGCACGGCCGAAATCGAGAAGGCGTTCGAACTGACTTATGCACGCAAGCCGGACGTGAGCGAGCTGGCCTCCGCGCAGGAATTCGTGAATTCCCTGCTCGGCGAAGGCCCTGTTCAGCCGCCGGAGCCGGTCGACAAATTTCCGAGCGAAACCGGCCTCCGCCCGATCGACCAGCATTTCACCATAGCGAAAGAATTCGGGCTGGGAGAACGCGCACTCTGGCTTCAGCCCGGCAGCCGTTTCGAGCAGCTGGAACTGAAAAAATCCCCTCTGGATGACGATTCTTTCACGATCGAAGCCGTCGTGCAGTTGGACAGTATTCACCGCGACGCCAGCGTGAACACACTCGTTTCACGATGGAACGGAAATCAGCAGACCGGTGGCTGGACCTTCGGCGTCACCAGCGAAAAATCCCGCTATCAACCCCGGAATTTTATCCTGCAGCTGATCGGGAAAAATGTCGGGGGCGATGTGTTGTATGAAGTCGTGGCTTCCGATCTGCGCGTGCCGACTGGCGTGCCTGTTTACCTTGCCGCAGCGATTTCCACGGACGAAAACGGAAATGGCTTCGCCGAGTTTTATCTGAAAGATTTGTCAGACCCGAAATCCGGGCTGCAGACGGCGCGCGTGGATCACAGCATCTGCGGCGGAATCCAGACGTCGAGTTTGAAAACGCTGATTGGTGGCCGCGATCAGAAGGGGCATCTTTGGGACGGGCAACTCGCGCGGCTGAAAATTTCCCGCGGGGCCCTTCCGAAGTCCGGGCTGTTGATTTCTGAAACGGAGCCCGCCGCGAGATCGCTGCTCGACTGGCAGTTTACCGGCAAAGACGGCGAGCAACCCGTTCCCGATACGGCCTGGCTGCGGCGCCCCAAACCCGCCACCACCACCCACGGCATCGATCCGAAGTGGCTCGCCGCCATGACTGATTTTTGTCACGCCCTTCTCAATTCCAACGAATTCCTGTATCTTCACTGAACGAACCAACAGGGTCTGTTCGCCGAACCAACTCTGTTGAATCGAAAACTGATTTTTCCCGCAATGCCCTGCCATCGATACGATCTCCCTAATTCGCGACGCGATTTTTTACAAACCGCGGGGGCAGGTTTTGGGGCGGCAGCCCTTTCGGCTTTGACGGGGCAGAATTTGTTCGGGCGGTCTGAAAATCCCGTGGCGGCGAAAATCCCGCACGCCCTGGGCCGGGCAAAGAGCGTGATTTTCCTGTTTATGGAAGGCGGGCCGAGCCATCTCGATTTGTTCGATCCGAAACCGCTGTTGAACAAGCTCGCCGGTCAGCCCATGCCGGACAGCTTTGAGCGTCCCGTCACGGCCATGGGCGAGGTGAATTCGCCGCTGCTCGAATCAAAACGCCAATGGGCACAGCACGGTGAGAGTGGATTGTGGATTTCCGATTGGCTGCCGAAGCACTCCGCGATCGCCGATGAGTTGTGCGTGATTCGCTCCTGCATGTCTGACGGGATCAACCATGCAGGCGGCGTTTGCCAGATGAACACGGGCTCCGTTTTCGGCGGTCGTCCGAGCCTGGGGGCGTGGGTTTCCTACGGATTGGGCACGGAAAATCAGAACCTGCCGTCCTTCGTGGTGATGAAAGATACCAACTCAATGGTGGTGAATGGCGCGCGGGCCTGGGGGTCCGGTTTCATGCCGGCGGGTTACCAGGGCGTTCTGTTCGAGCCGGGCGATGAACCGATTTCGAACCTGAATTCTCCGAAGGGGAGCACTGATTCCCGCCAAAGCCGCAAGCTGGAGTTTTTGAGTAATTTGAACAAGCGTCACCTCCAGGGACGCGAATCGAATACCGACCTCGAAGCCCGGATTCGCAGCTACGAGCTGGCCTATCGCATGCAGGCCGAGGCTCCGGAAGCGGTCGATTTATCCGCCGAGCCGGAGTCGATCAAGAAACTCTACGGCCTCGACGAAACGCACACCGAGATCTACGGCAAACAATGTCTTATGGCCCGGCGGCTGGTGGAACGCGGCGTGCGCTTCATTCAGCTTTATCACGGTGCCGGCAGCAAGTGGGACAGCCATTCGAAAATGGAAACCAATCACACCAAGCTGTGTGCGGCGGTCGACAAACCGATTGTCGGGTTGATCACTGATTTGAAACAACGCGGCCTGCTCGATGAAACGCTCGTCGTGTGGGGCGGTGAATTCGGGCGGACTCCCATGAGCGAAAAAGGCGACGGTCGCGATCACAATCCGACCGGGTTCACCATGTGGATGGCCGGAGGCGGGGTAAAAGGCGGCCAGGTGATCGGCGAAACGGACGAGCTCGGCCTTTTTGCAGTGAAGGACAAGCTTCACGTTCACGACCTGCACTCCACGATACTCGCGTTGCTGGGCCTCGATCACACCAAGGTCGTTTACATGCACAAAGGTCGTCCTGAGCGGATCGATTTGAACGAGGGGCACGTAGCGGCGGGTGTGATGGGTTCATAGGCTGCCGGATCGATCGAACAGTCTACATTCGTCAATCAGATCCTGTTGGTTCGTTTTCCGCCGTTTTTGGTTCGGGCGGGGTCTCCGGTTCGGCGAAAGGATCGAGCGGCGAGTTTTTGTGTACGAGCGATTTCCAGGCGCGGTAAATTTCAATGGCTTCCAGGGAAGCTGCGAATTCTTCGGCTGTAAAATCCCCGGACTGGGGTTCGGCCAGTGGTGACTTGATCTCGAAATTGAGGCCTTCGAGAGCAGGAGAGGCGGTCAGCAAAACGCGGGCGAAATCGTCGGAAACGGGAAGCCAGAGCTTGGTGTTTCCGGGGGAGCGGAGTTTCAGGGCGTCTTTGTTCACGTTGAACATGAGATCGAGCTGGACTGTTTTTCCCCGGATGCGGCAATTCGCAATCGGCGGAGCATCGGGGGAATCGTATCGCTGCTGGAGAAACAGTTTCGATTCTCCGGTTTCGCGGTTGATAGCAAACAAGAAGGTACGTCGCGCGACGCGGTTGTTGGGATCCGTCCAGTTTTTCGGCCAGTACCAGGCAAAGGTTTCGTCGTGCGGATGCCAGGTTTGATTCAGGGAAAGTTCGAGCCGACGTGCGGCCAAAATTTCGCGGCCGGCGGGAGAGAGATCGTCGAGATCATGGGAACGCGTTTCGCCATCCGGAGTTTTAAATTTCACTTTCTGCCGATCAAATCCGGTTACCTCCCCATGAAACGATTCGCCGCTGCCAGTGAGGAACCAGTCCTGAGC
>JABDJT010000088.1 GCA_013003335.1 Verrucomicrobiales bacterium
AACAGATCGTGTCCCGCCGCATCAAGCTGGCGCGTTTCCCCGACAAAGGTTCGTGGTGGTGGCGCCTGAAAAACCGGTGGCAGATCATCAAATTCCGCATCGCCGGTCAGCCTCCCGCGAGCCTGCGAGAATTGCTGCTCGCGCAGACCCTGACGAGCAATCTCCAGCACCTGCTCCGCTTCGAGGACCGCAATTCCATGGCTCATTCCATCGAGGCGCGTGTGCCGTTTACCGATCACCGTCTCGTCGAGTGGGCCTTTTCGCGAGCCAACGAATTCAAAATCCGCGAGGGCTGGACGAAATGGGTTTTGCGGAAAGCCGCCGCAGACCGCGTTCCGGATTCCGTTCTCTGGCGGTCCGATAAAGTCGGATTCGAAACGCCTGACCTGCGGATGTCTCAGCGACTCCTGAAAGAATCGCTCCGCGATCTCGAAAAATCTGAATTTCTCCTGAAATTTCTCCGGCCCGAGGCGATTCGCGAGACGGTTGGAAAAGTCGATGACGGCTCTGCCACCCAGGCCGAAGCCAAGCTCGTCTGGCGCTGGCTCGTCCTTGAATCGTGGGAACGCCAGTTCCGGTCCGCAGCGGAAAACGATTCAACAGGGTTGGATTGACGAACATATTGACTACACTTCGTTCCGACTTTCTACGCTTCTCTTCGAATCTGTTGATTCGAAATTCGACTCTCACGGCCCGATCCCGTGTTGATCGAGAAACAATTTCAACTCATCGACGCCGAAATCGGCTAAGACGAGATCGTCGTTTTTGCCCACGCGCATTGTCGGGGCGAAGGTTTGGCCGGAGATTTCCTCCATCTCAGCCATCTTGGTTTCGTCGGCGATCACGTCGATTTCTTTGAATCGGTATCCATTCTCTTTCAGAAACTGGATCACGTTGATGCACCAGGGGCAGCCCGGTTTGACATACACGTTTAGAATTTGCGAATCATCTCCGCCGGTCAGGTCACTCATAAAAAAATCCGATCGACTAATAACTCCGGGCGAAAATCACGCGGCCTTCGGCCGGACTTCCGGAAAAAATGCAGTCACCTCCCGCGTCGCCTCGAAGCTTCGGATCATCCGGAATGCAACGCACGGTCACTTTCAGCTCCTTTTGCAGCGCTTCCTCGTCGTCCGCGGAACCGCCCCACGGCACGCTGGCGAACCCGCCCTCGCTTCCCTCGGCGAAATATTCGCGAAATTCGTCCATCGAATCGATCTCGACGGTGTTTTCCTTCCGAAACTTACGGGCGCGGTCCAGGAGGTTGTCCTGAATTGATTGCAGGATGTCCGTGATTTTTTCGACGGCCTCGGCCGTGGGGAGAAATTCCTTGTCTTTGTGGCCGCGGTCACGACGTGCCACCGCGACGGAACCTTTTTCCAAATCGCGCGGTCCAATTTCGATCCGGACCGGCACGCCTTTCTTGATCCATTCCCAGTTTTTCACGCCGCCGCCCAGATCCCGCTTGTCGATTTCGACGGTCACTGCATCGTCGTGAAACCGCTGTGCACTCAATTCAGCGGCCAGTTTTTCGCAGGCCTCGAAAACCGGTTCCTCGTGCTCGGGCTTCGGTGTCACCGGCAAAATCACAACCTGCGTCGGCGCGATTCGCGGCGGCAAAATGATCCCATCATCGTCGCCGTGCGCCATGATCAGCGTTCCGATCATTCGCGTGCTGACTCCCCAGCTCGTCGTCCAGGCAAACTCCCGCTTGCCTTCGCGGCTTTCAAATTCAATACCGGCCGCCTTCGAAAAATTCTGCCCAAGAAAATGCGAAGTGCCGGCCTGGATCGCTTTCCGGTCCTGCACCATCGCCTCGACGGTGTAGGTATTCAGCGCACCGGGAAACCGTTCCGCCTCCGTTTTCTCGCCGCGAATGACCGGAATCGCGAGGTGATCCCGCAGGAATGTTTCATACACCCCGTGCATCAGCCGCGTTTCCTCCATCGCTTCCTCCGGCGTTTCGTGAGCCGTGTGGCCCTCCTGCCAGAGGAATTCCGCCGTCCGCAAGAACAGGCGGGGCCGCATTTCCCAGCGCATTACGTTGGCCCACTGGTTGATCAGTAGCGGCAAATCGCGATAGCTCTGCACCCAGCGCGCAAAAGCCGCGCCAATGATCGTTTCCGAGGTCGGCCGGATGATATACGGCTCGGACAACTCGCCGTCCGGCACCATTTTCCCGTCCTTGAAACGCAGTCGGTGATGGGTCACCACTGCGCATTCCGGCGCGAAGCCTTCCACGTGATCAGCTTCTTTCTCGAGATAGCTGACGGGAATCAGCAGCGGGAAATACGCGTTTTTGTGACCGGTCGCTTTGAACATCCGGTTCATCTGCGTCTGCACATTTTCCCAGATGCCGAAGCCCCACGGTTTGATGACCATGCAGCCGCGCACCTCCGAATTTTCAGCCAGGTCAGCCGCGCGGACGACCTGTTGATACCATTCGGGAAAATCCTCGGCCCGGGTCGGGCTGATCGCGTTTTGTTGTCCTTTCGCCATAAAATCCGGTGGGAAAAATGCAGGCCACGAATGAACAGGGTTTAATCAGCGAATCAACCCTGTTGATTCGTTTTTGCGGCGTGCCTATCATCGGGCATGTCCGACTCCTCCTCCGACGCCCGACTTTTCCTTCTCGACGGCATGGCGCTGCTCTACCGGGCGCATTTCGGACTGATCCGGTCCCCGATTTTTACCTCGGGCGGTTTCAATGCTTCCGCAGTATTCGGGTTCACCAACACGCTCCTCGAGCTCATGGAGAAGCAGTCGCCGACTCATTTGGCGGTGGCTTTCGACACATCGGACCCGACGCCGCGGCATGATATTTTTCCGGAATACAAAGCGAACCGTGACGAGATGCCGG
>JABDJT010000093.1 GCA_013003335.1 Verrucomicrobiales bacterium
AATCATTTCTCGGCGACCTCGGCAGCTGGTTTCTCCGATCCGGGCGGATCGATTTGGGCAAATTTTTTGCGGGCTTCGTCCCACACGAAAATCCGGCCGGACTCCGCGCCGGAATACAACCGGCCCGTTTGCATATCAAAAGCGAGCGAGGCGAGCGATTCTCCGGCAGGATCGTGAGCGCGTTCGCGGGCGCCGCCAGATCGCTGAATTCCTTCGTGGACGACGAGTTCGAAAAACGAGCCCGGCGTGCCGAGTTCGTTGATTGAAACGACCCGGTCAGTGTTGATTGCCTTTTTCTTTTCGACGTCTTTTTCGTCCGCTTTCCGCTTCACCGCGGCCGGGTCAGTCGTCCAGGCGAGACCAGTGACCGGTCCGGCGTTCCGGCTGCCGAAACTGCCGATTTGTTTTCCGTCCTCCAAATTCCAAATTTTGATCGCCTCGTCATCACCCGCGGAAGCGAGCCGTTTTCCGTCCGGATCGTAGCTCAACGCCAGCACGTAGCCGGTGTGACCTTCCAGCTTGCGGACTGTTTTGAAGTCAGACATGTTGCGCAGGATCACGAGTTTATCCGCTGACGCCGTCGCGAATCCTTTTCCATCCGGACTGAATTTCAGATCGAAAATCGTGTCGTCATGGGCGGATTCGATCACGGTTTTCACCGTCTTCGATTTCGGATCGTAAGCATGAATCTTTCCGGCCTGGGCCGGCAGCGAATCGGCAATCAAAAGTTGATCTCCATTTTTCGAAAACGCCATCGCGGTCAGCCGTCCGGCGAAAGCGGGGTCATTTTCGGCGGTGTGAATTTTCGATCCGTCGGCCGGGTTCCACAGGATCAGTCGACGGAACCCGCCGGAGGCGAGAGATTTTCCATCCTGGGAAAAGGCCAGAGATTGCACCGCATCAACATGTCCGGCCAGGGTTTGCTTTTTTTCAAACGCCGGCGGATTTTTCTCCGGCGCAGTTTCATCCGGCACCACCGCGTAAATCTCAATCACGTTTCCGCGACCCGCCGCGAGTGTTTTACCATCGGGCGACAAGGCCAGCGCCAGCACTGGCTGGTATCGGTCCGGCAATCCCGTGAACTTCACGTCCCGCAGTTTCGGTTGGTTCAGTTCTTCCCACTCCGCCCCGTCCCACGGCGCGCCTTCATCGATCCATTCCTCCAGCACGACAATTTCCTGTGGCTTGAGCTGACCTTTCGGCGGCATATGGGGGTCGGCATCGGGAAAAAGGGTTTCCGTCAGGAAACTTCCGCCGGAATTTCCGGGAACAATCGACGGGCCGGTATCACCGCCTTTCAGCAGCCCTTCCCGCGAATCCATCAGCAGCCCGCCCTTCCGCTTTGATGGCGTGTGGCACCGGACACAATTCTCCTGCAGCAACGCCAGCGGCGTTACCGGTTTCTCCTCGCCGAACGCGAGTCCGGTGCAGAGGAGGAAAATCAATGCGGGAGCAATTTTCACGAGGTAATTTGCGGGGAAAAACAGGGGTGGGTCAACTGGCGCAAATTGTTCAGATTTGGCGCAGCCGCTCCGCGTCTTTTCGCGCCCACCAGGCTTTCCACAGGATTTCTTTCACCTCGGCGCGATCAATCTTGATCCGATTTTCGATCGCGGCAGCGCCGGCGGTTTCGAGGCGTTCGAGCGTGCGTTCACCAATGATGAGTGGGAGAGCCGTGGCGAAGCGAACGCGGTGGTGGCGCAGTTTTTCGAGGTAAAACCAACCTTCGGCGAGCCAGTCGCGGCACTGGGCCTGCCACAATTTCATTTCACGAACCAACAGTTGCTCTTGACCGGCAAGTTTGCCTGAACCCTGTTGAATCGTTTTTTCGACAGGGAGATAGCAGCGGCCGTTTTCGAGATCTTCCCCGACGTCACGGAGAATGTTGATCAGTTGGAGACCCTGACCGTAGAATTTTCCGGATTGCTCAAGAGCGTCGCGATCTTCCGGATCGGCGAATTTTTCGCCGAGATTTTCGAAGCCCACCCGGGTCCAGAATTCGCCCACGCAACCGGCGACCGAATACGTATAATTCTCCAATTCTTCGGCAGAAACCGGGCGCGGAAGAACTTCTTCTGCCTTCTTCAAATCCCACAACTGCCCATCGGTAATCGTCGTAAAGACATCGCGAATCGCAGTCCGGTTCGCCGGGTCCATCTCGGCGAGCCAGGTCAGGCAG
>JABDJT010000098.1 GCA_013003335.1 Verrucomicrobiales bacterium
GGGCAGTCGCTACCGCGGCTGCCCTGTTTTCCTGTTGCTCCCCCCCCAACCGAATCAACAGCCCAGTTCGCCAATCCTACCCTTTTGCTTCGTTATCGTCGCCCGGGACGAAGCTGATAATCTGATCTCCATCCGCAGGAGGAAGCGTCTCCTCCGACACGATTGAAAGCGTTCCATTTTGGCGAACGATGAACATCACCAGGGCGTCTTCTCCATGCTCCTCCCGAAAATCTTCCAGAGTAAATTCATCGGTGATTAAAGTCTGCTTGGCCGTAAACCCGGCGGCATCCATTTCAACCAGGTCCGCAAACCGAGTCCCATCCTTGCCGAACAATTGCCGCCCCGAAAGTTCAAACGAGGAGGATTTTCGTTCAGATTCCCCGGCATCCGCCGGACGAACTTGAAACACGTTTGAACGCCCCAGCGGATGGGCAAACCCGATACAAGCGAGCGAATTGACCTCATCGTTCGGCGTTACCGCCATCAGCCGGCCAATTCCCGAAAGGTCGATTTCCTCCGTCACGTAATCGGAAATCACATTCGCATTCATGGCTGGTAGTCCTGCCATCCTCGCCTTTTGGGTGGCCCCGTAGTTCGCGTCGATCATCAGCACCTTATACCCGGCCTCAGCCAGAGCTGCTCCCGCCTTGATGGACCAGTTGTTTGCCCCGGCAAATATAACGCCCTGCGGGTTCGGTGTCGCCAGCCCGAGCTTTCGCGCAATCGGTGCCGCCGTCAGCCCGTAAAACGTAACTGTCCCGAAGATCACGCTGAATACGATTGGGACAATTCGCGCCGCCTCGTCCGCCAAATCTCCGCCGTTGTGACTCAACTCCAGGGCAAAAATCGCAGACACAGCCGCTGCCACGATTCCGCGAGGCGCCATGAATGCGAGGAACAATTTTTCCCGCCCCGTCAGCTTCGTCCCAATCAGGCTGACAAAAACCGACGCCGGTCGGACGACAAAAATCAGGGCCGCAATCAACATCAGAGCTTCCTTCCAAACGTCGACGATTTCTTCCCATCCCACTCTTCCGCCAAGCACGATGAACAGGCAGGAAATCAGTATGATCCGAAGATTTTCCTTAAACTCAATGATGTGCCGAACCGGCGCACGGTGCTGGTTCGCGAGGCCAATTCCCAGCACGGTCACCGTCAAAAGGCCGGACTCATGCTGAAGCAGGTTGGAAACCGTAAACAACGCAATGGCCACCGCCAGAATCACTACGCTTTGCAAATAATCGGGCACCCAGTGACGTCGCATCACGAACACCAGTCCGTTCGCCGCGACAAATCCAAATCCCACCCCAATCAGGATGGTCAACCCGAGATTCATCGCCGTGGTCTGCCACTCCCCGGCCTCGTGGCCGTGTCCGTGACCAAACAGGGCTCCGAAAACCAGCACCGCCAGGATCGCCCCGATCGGATCGATCACGATCCCCTCCCATTTTAAAATGGAATCCAGCCGCCGCTTGGGCCGGACATTTCGCAGCAAAGGCCCAATCACAGTCGGTCCTGTCACCACGAGAATTGCCCCGATCAGCGCACCGACTTTCCACGAAAATCCGGCCAGGTAATGAAGCGACACCGTCGCCAAAACCCACGTGATGCCCGCCCCCACGCTGATAATTCTCAACAGCGGCTTCCCGGATTCCCGCAGTTCCCCAAAGCGCAACGTCAATCCACCCTCCAGCATAATGACCGCCACCGACAACGAAACGACGGCAAACAGGGTATCGTCATTGACGATTTCCGACTGATCAAAAAACTGCCCCGCTATAAATCCAAAAGTCAGCAGCGCAAGAATCGAAGGGAACCGGAACTGCCAGGACAGCCATTGAGAAATAATTCCCAGGAGCAGGACGGCACTGAAAAATATCAGCCAGGTTTCCATAAAACTGTGAGTGGGGGGCGAAACGAAAACAATTGAAGCAGCGCGAATGTCCCTCAACGTTCGTAACACTCAAACAAAATCATGGCCGAAGCCAAAACAGATCCAACTTCGCTGACTGGACGGACTTACGACCGCCTCGTGGGAAACAAAGACGGGGAACGCGTCTCGACCGACATTACCGAGGAAGCGTTCCGTTCCGTCCCGGCCAATTTTCTGCGACTCCTCGCCGCGACCGTCTCCACAAAAACAGGCGACGCCCTCAGTAAACCCGGCGTCATCCTCACGTGGATGCTCGGAAGCCTCGGCGCACCATCATTTCTCATCGGGCTCATTGTTCCCATTCGGGAAGCCGGCTCGCTGGTCCTGCAAATTTTTATCGGCCAATTCGTGACACGGTTTTCCATTCGCAAAGGGTTCTGGATTCTCGGAAGCCTCCTGCAGGGCCTTGCCATTCTCGGCATGATCCCCGTCGCTTTGTATCTCGATAACGCTGCCGCCGGCTGGGCTGTCGTTGGTCTGATCACGATTTTCAGTCTCGCCCGCGGAATTTGCTCGGTCGTCTCGAAAGATCTCGTCGGGCGAACCATTCCGAAAACCCGGCGCGGACGACTGAGCGGAATTGCTGCATCCGTTTCCGGTTTCGTCGCAATCGGAGTCGGCCTGTGGCTCATGTTTGCCAAATCGGAAAGCGTAGCACCCCGCGTGTTCGCCTTCATCCTCACAGCGGCCGGATTGCTCTGGCTGCTCGCCTCGGCCTTGATGTCGTTTCTCGACGAAAAGCCGGCCGCATCCAAGGAAGGAAAAAACCCGTTTCGCGAAATGATCAGCAGCCTCGGTTTGCTGAAACGGGATCGCGATTTCCGCCTGTTCTGCATCGTCCGCGCGCTTCTCGCCAGCACGGTTTTATCCATGCCCTTCTACGTCATCCTCGCCCGGCAAGCCACCGACGGCAGTTCCAACAGCCTCGGTCTCCTACTCATCGCCGGAAGCGTCGCAACCGCCATGAGCGGTGCCGTCTGGGGAAAACTGGCTGATCGTTCCAGCCGCAAAACCCTCTCCACGGCCGGAATCGCTGCCGGCGCCATTGGCATCCTCACCGTTGCCGTTGCAACCTTCCAGCCTTCGGGCATGACAGCCTTGATCCTGTTCGGAATCCTCTTTTTCCTGATCGGCCTCGCTCACACCGGCATCCGGCTCGGCCGAAAAACCTACCTCGTTGACCTCGCCGACGCCGATAATCGCGCCTCCATGGTCGCCGTAAGCAACACCCTGATCGGCATCGTTCTTCTCGCCAGCGGCTCTTTCGGCCTGCTCGCGGAAGCTTTCGATGAACGGGCCGTCATTCTCGCCTTTGCCCTGCCCGGCCTGATCGGCGGGATTCTGGCTCTCCGGCTTCGCGAAGTGCAGTAAACGGTTTCACGATCCAACAGGGTCTGTTCGCCGAACCAACCCTGTGAGTTCGTTTCCCGCGAATGCGGATTGTCCGTCACCGTTCGATCGGTTATCTTTTCTGAATGCTGATGATCCCCAGCGACCGCGCGTCTTCTTTTTCCCGCAGTGACGGCATCAATCGCCGGAGTTTCCTCAAAGCCGGCACCGCTCTCGGCATGGGCGGATTTTCGCTCGCCGATTTGCTTCGCGCCGAAACTGAGAACGGAACGGGATCCTCGCAAAAAGCGATCATCAATATCCATCTCGACGGCGGTCCTCCCCAGATGGACCTGATCGATCCAAAGCCGGAGGCTCCTTCCGATTTGCGCAGCCCTTTCGGCCCGATTCCCACGAACGTCGATGGAATTCAGCTCACCGAACTGATGCCGAGAGTCGCATCGATCGCCGATAAGTTTGTCTTTCTCCGCTCGCTCGTGAATTCCGCCGGCCGCCACGATGCGTTTCAATGCCAGAGTGGATTTGGTTTCCAGGCCCTGCAGAGCATCGGCGGGAGGCCCGCAATGGGTTGCGTGGTGAATAAACTGTTCGGTCGACCCGACGACGAAGCCCCCGCATTCGTCGACATCATGC
>JABDJT010000133.1 GCA_013003335.1 Verrucomicrobiales bacterium
CCCCTGTTGCTTTCCGCTCCCAATGAGAGCGAAGATTTTCGATAATCCCATTTAGCGAAAACTCGAACACGAAGTCCTCTAGTTCGTAATCACACCGCCGTCAACGCCGCCCGTTCATCTCCTCCGCCGGATTTCTCGATGAAATAATCGAAATCGCCGTGATACCGGCGCACGCTGCCGTTGTTCACGTGGAGCACATCGGTCGCCAGCTCGCGGATGAAGTGGACGTCGTGTGAAATAAACAGGAGCGTTCCGGCGTAGGCCTGGAGCGCGAGAATCAGCGATTCGACGGTCAGGATGTCGAGGTGCGTGGTGGGCTCGTCCATCAGCAGGATATTCGGCGGATCGACGAGAAACTTGACGAGGTTCAGTCGGCTTTTTTCACCACCGGACAGGACTTTCGTCAGCTTGTAGACCTCTTCCTTCCGGAACATGAACGAGCCAAGGATTCCCCTCGCCTCGTCTTCGCGCAACGTCGGCGCAGCTTCCATAATTTCGGAAACGACCGAGTTATTCGGATTCAGCGTGGCGGCCCGGTGCTGGCTGAAATAGCCGATCTTCGCATTGTGCCCGGCCTTGAATGTTCCTTCGGTCAATTCCAGTTCGTCCGCGAAAATTTTCATCAGCGTCGATTTTCCTGCGCCGTTCGGGCCAACGAGGACAGTTCGTTCGCCCCGCTCGATCGTCAGGTCGAGATTTTCGTAAATCATCGTTTTCCCCCCGTCGTAGGAAAATGACGCGTTCTCCAACTCCAGCGCCTTTTGCCCGCCACGCGGTGGCTCGGGGATCTGGAAACGGTAGGGTTTCGGTGGCGTGCGGGGTTTCTCGAGCTTGTCGATCCGCTCGATCTCTTTCAGCTTCGATTGCGCCTGCGACGCCTTCGACGAAACGTTCCGGAACTTGTTGGCGAATTCCTGCAGCTCCTTGATCTGCTTCTGCTGCGTCTTGTAGGCGTGGTTCGCGTTCTCGTAATTTTTCTGACGCTGTTTCAGGAAATCGGAGTAGTTGCCGGTGTAATGCACCAGCCGCTTGTTGTCGATTTCATGGACGGACTCAGCCAACTCATCCATGAACTCGCGGTCGTGCGAGATCATTAAAATCGCGCCACTGTAATTCTTCAGGTAATCCTGCAGCCAGAGCAGCGACATCAGGTCGAGGTGGTTGGTCGGCTCATCGAGCATCAGCAGATCCGGCTCGATCACCAGCAATCTCGCGAGGTGCGCCCGCATCACCCAGCCACCTGACATCTCCTTCGCCTTGCGGGTGAAATCCTCCTCCTTGTAGCCGAGTCCGCGCAGCATTTTCTTCGCCTTCGCCTCGACCTGCGGGTCGTTTAGCGCGTCGAATTTTCCCTGGGCTTCAAAGTATTCCGGCACATCGACCGTGCCTGCGTCTTCCAGCTTTTTCAGCGTTTCCTCCAGCGTCTTCATCTGGCCCGCCCGGCCGGTGGCGACCTCCAAAACCGATTCATCCCCGAGGGGTTCGCTTTCCTGCGGCAGGAACCCGACCAGGGTCCATTCGTCCCGCACAACCTCGCCCTTATCCGGCTCTTCCTCCTTCAGAATGATCCGGAAAATAGTCGATTTTCCCGCCCCGTTCGGGCCAACCAGCGCAACACGCTCGCCGTAGTTGATCTGCAGATCACACTCCTCGAACAACGTGTTGCCCCCGTAGGATTTTTTCAGATTGGAAATCGAAAGCATGTCGCAAACCCGATACCGCCTGAGGGAAAAATCGCAACCACGAACCAACAGGGTACGTTCGACGAACCAACCTTGTTGGATCGTTTACACAGCCTGAAAAAAACGGTAAACGAGGGACATGCAGAAAACCGGATTTTTCATCCTGCCCGCTCTCTTCAGCCTGTCTCTCGCGACCGCCAATGACAACCTGGCGAAGCCGAAAGCGGGCAGCGGGATTGTTTCATCGAAGAAAAACGGCGTGGTCGAGTTCGAGGCTGAGGACTTTTTCAAGCAGACCAAAACCGGGAAGCGAAAATGGTACCGGTCTTCGGTTGATGGGCAGCCGGATTTGAAACCGGACGCGGACCCGGCCCACCTCGAAGGCGCGAGCGGCGGGGAATACATCGAGGTGCTGCCGGATTCGCGGAAGAATCACGGCGAAAAACTGATCCGTGGCGAGAATTTCGAACCGCAGCCCGGGAAAATGGCGATCCTGCATTACAAGGTCGAATTTCCGGAGCCGGGAAAATACTACGTCTGGGCGCGGGCGTTTTCGACGGGAACAGAGGACAACGGGTTTCACATCGGGCTGAACGGCGACTGGCCGGAGAGCGGGCAGCGCTGGCAAACAGTGGTGAAGAAACGATGGCACTGGGAATGCAAGCAGCGCACCGACAAAGTTCACACGGGCGTGCCGATGCAGCTTTTCCTGGAAATTCCGAAAGCCGGCGAGCACGAAATCCAAATCTCCATGCGCGAGGACGGGAC
>JABDJT010000146.1 GCA_013003335.1 Verrucomicrobiales bacterium
GGATACGGCCTGCGGTCATTGCCCTGCTGCCGGAACGTCACGTCCGGCGCGTGTCCGGTCAGGTTGTAGTAGTAGCCGGCGTGGTGATCGCCGGTGGCGCGACCACCGTCTGTAACAGATCGAATCACAGCCAGCTTGTCCGCGATTTTTGCGGTCATCGGCAGGTGCTCGCAGAGTTGGATATCCGGCGATGCCGTTTTGATCGGTAGAAACGGACTCCGATACTCCGATTGTGCTTCCGGTTTCAAATCCCAGGTATCCACATGGGAAGCGCCGCCGCAGAGAAAGAAGAGGATGGTCGATTTGGCCGGTTTCGAACGCAGTGGAATCGATTCGGATGCGGCAAGCGACTCAAACGCCCCGAATCGGTATCCGGCGATGCCGGTGGCGGATGCGACGAGAAAATCGCGGCGGGAGCGGGGCGTCATGAAGAAAAGGTAACGGTTTTCCCCGGTTTCGACAGTGGGTGATCGCGCCACGGATCAATAAATCCGAACCGACCAGGTATTCACCGGATTCCGGGAAAGTCGGAGGGTTTGAAGTGCCTGCGCATCATGGTGATAGATCCCCGCGATGTGCTGCCCGTTGTAATTGATTGTTGGGTAAGTCAGGACGTAGCGGCCTTCGAGAGTACGGATTCCTCTTCCTGTCTGCGGGTCACGACTGGAGAGGAAGACGTTGACATTCAGGCCGAAAATGGAATCGGCCGAGCCAAGCTGCCATTCGTGCAAAAACAAGTACTCCCGCGGGATTCGGATTTCGATCCGGCGATTACCACCGGATTGGGTTTTTAAAACCGAAGGGATTCCGATCGGATCTAGCCGCTTGTTGTATCCGCTGCCGAAAGTTCCCAGGTTCATGTTGTCAGTCTTCCCCGGGCCATCCCGTGCCGGAAACTTGACCCGGATTGGTGCCGCGAAGCCGAACTTCCGAACCCGATCCTGGGATCGCGCATCAAGTGTCACTTCGACGGTCACGGCCGGTTCATCGCCCAAATCCACCAGGGTCAGGTTTTCCAAATCAACGATCATAAACAGCGCGTTGGCATCCGCGTCGGCGCGAAATGTCATACCGGAACGCCCCGGAAGCAGCGTGGCCGTGGCATCGATCGATTTCCCGATCCCATACCGGGCCGCCGGGGACAAAGCCACGGTTTGCCCGAGCACCAAATCGCGAACCGCCTCGACTTCACGGTCGAAACGGAATTTCACTCCGTCGATTTCGACCTCCACAAACAACGTTCGCTGCAGGCGGGCGACATCCGCCCCGGGCAGAAAATCGAAGTTCGCGAAGAAATTCTTTTTCCCGAGAGGCGGAAGGGTGAACGACGTCGGATTCCCAATGATGTCTCCCAACCCGATTCGGTATTTCCCTGCCACGGTCTTGGTCGATCCGCTTTCAAACGTCCACTCGATTCGCAATTTCCCGGCTCCGGGCGTCATGTCGGTCAGGAAACGCCTGGGCCAGCTCGTGGTCAATGGAGCCAGCTTCACGTTGGCCGGTTCCAGGATTTCCGTTTGCTCGTCATCTGTCAGTATGTAGGAAAGCCGGATTTCCGAATCGTTGATCAACCAGGGACGATGCTGCGGCGAGCCGTCCGGATACGTTCCCACCACCGGCCGGTTATAAATAAATTCGATCTGCTTGTTTTTTCCGGCCCCGAGCACAAACGCCACGGACGAATCTTCCGGAATCAGCAGGTTGCCCAGGGCAAGCGCTCCAATCGTGCCCTGCTTTTCCAGCCGGCTCTGGTTTCTGAGCGACAACTGCACCTTGATCTGCTGGTCGTTGATGAATTCCGCCGTCGCCGTCACCGAGTAGTCGGAGGGCGTCGGGCCGTTCATTAACAAATCAAACGCCGCCAGCCCGGCAAATTCATGGGCTTTTCGGGTCAGATGAAGCGGGTCCGGCCGGTCGATGATGGCGTCGTGGTTGACAATTTGATGGAGGCGGTCGCTCACCACCTCCATCGCCAACTGCGGCTCAGTACCCGGCGACTGCGCTCCACCCCAACGGGAAAGTTGCTGCCCGATATCGACAAACAGGACCCCGTTTTCTTCGCAAACCTCTTTCGCAACAGAAGCATACGGACGCGTGATCCCCCATTGAATCTCACCTTCCCCCAAATTGACCAGGGTCGGCGACATCACGATGATATCGGTGCGGTTTGCTTTGCAGGTATCGATCACCAACTGCAACGCCTGGCGATATCGATAGTGTGACACATG
Source organism: Verrucomicrobiales bacterium (assembly GCA_013003335.1). Lineage (GTDB taxonomy): Bacteria > Verrucomicrobiota > Verrucomicrobiia > Verrucomicrobiales > DEV007 > JABDJT01. Next base: position 2,229 of record JABDJT010000146.1, read on the forward strand.
CTGGTACGCATCATTGATTCCGAAATTCACGATCAGCAGGTCCGGGTTGTGCAAAAATGCGCTCGTCGAAAGCCGCTGGATGGAGTCGAACATGCACCAGCCGCCCTTCGATAGATTCTCGAACCACAATTCCTGGCCGAGATGCTCCTCCAACTTCTCCGGCTGCCCGTTGGGCGGATTCAAGAGCCGGACGCTACCGGGATAGAAAAATTCCTTAGCCAGGCGATCGAGAAACACGCCGGAATACGCAGTCAGCGAATTTCCATTCTCCTCCGGAATCGGCGAAAGACCCAGTGTGACTGAATCCCCCAGCGCCACAACGTGAACGTGCTCCCGGTTTTGCAATTTTGGAAAGGTGCGCGGCAAAAATTTCTTCAGCCTCGCCCGCTGTTCTGAGGTCAACGGATGAGCCTCGGCCGGCTCAATCGGCAGGATCCAAGCCACCACGATTGCCACTGCCAGCACCAGATTCGCGATTCTGAAACGGTTTCGCATCATTAACTATCAAAATTTGAAAAAATTTAAGCGGTATTCTGGGTTTCTCCAGCCATTCTGTCAAAATCATTCGGATGGTCGTCCAAAATTTTAAAAAAAAACAGGCTCGAACGAATGAACAGGGTTCGTTCGGCGAATCAACCCTGTTCGTCGTGAAATTAAAACGAACAGCCCGCGATTTTTTCAGGGAAAATTCAGCGATTTACCGTCCATTTTACCAATTCCGGCACCAGGTGACGCAGGCCTTCCGTTTGCTCAGGGTGCGGGGAAATCCCCACCACGCGTCCCTTCCCGAATTGTCCCCGCAATATCGCGGGGGTTCCGACCTGAAGTCCTTTCGGCGTTTCGTTCTTTGCCACCTCGGTTTTGAATCTGGCCAGGGTTTCAAAGTCCGGAATGTCCGACGACCCCGCCCGTTCCATCACCGGCCCGTTTTGGTAAATGACTGTCGCGATCTCCGAATCAAGCCCGAACAGGTCTTCACCGCCGTTCTCAAAACCCAGTTCCAGTTCCGCGCGGCCGCGTCTCCATTTTGAAGAACGGGTTTTCGCATCGAGAATTTTCAACGACCACGAAAAATTCTCGCAAGCCAGATAGCAGCCTGCGCAGATCCCGACAAATCCGCCTCCCTCGCTGACAAATTTGCGCACCTGCTCGCGCCCCTTTCCGCCGAGCCCAGCAGCCTGCTTGCTTCCGCTGCCTCCGGGAAAAATGACGGCGTCAAACTGCTTCAAAACGCCGTTCCGCACTTCTGCTGACCCGATCGTTCTCGATTCAATACCGGGCATTGCGGAGAATTCTGTCCGCATGGCCCGGGGCCCGTTTCCACCGACACCCCGATCGTGATAGATCGCCACCCAAATGCTTGAATCCCTCTCGGAACGGAAAACCAGGTCATCCGGCCCCGCACTTGTCACTTTCAGATCCTGCAAAATCCGGTTCACCATCACCCGGTGCTGTCGAATTCGAACCGCAAAAGGAATCCCGTTGTAGGTCGTTTCGAGAACCGCGCCCTTCGCGCCGAGACGCTCGATTGATGCCCGGACCAGGCCTCCGTTCACCGTCGGGGAATTTTTTTTCAGCAGAAAATGCCGGGTTGAGTCTTCGATCGACGCGTTCACTGCCTCCAGGGCATTTTCAAAAACCGGGGCTGTTTCCTCGTCCGCCGTGCACAGGATCGTCGAGCCGACAGATTCCGGGTTCTGGCGGTGGATCGCGAACCCTTCATGCAAATCCAGCACCCAGTCCGGTTTTACCTGCTTGATAAAATCCCACAACGCCTGTGCCAGCTCCGTCTTTGCTTTGTCCGGCTCGCCGGTTTTCGGAAAACTGCGGTTCAAGTCGCCCAGCTCGCGTGGCGCCTCCGGAGTGCGACGGTGGCGGACGGAAAGGGCCCGCTTGTTGGCCCGCGGAATCACCACCAGCCGGCCGGATTCGAGGGGCCAATGCCGAATTTGATCCGCTGCCAGCGCACCGGCCGGCTCGTTTCCGTGAACGCCACCCGTGATCAAAATCGTCGGACCTTCTTTTCCCGAATCATTGACGTAATACGGAGTCGCCCATTTCGTTCCCGCCGCGATCTGTCCCGACTTCAACGGAGCCTGTGCCCGCATACCGATCGGGAAGACCGTTAGCAAAACTGCAGCGAGAATCAGGCGCTTCATACAAAAGGAAATTTACACAGGAAAACCGCGACTGTCATCCGTCCAGCCCATACGCCCGAATTGCTGTTCCTCCGAGAATGGCAGCCTGCTCATCCGTGCTGAGTTTCGCGATCATCTGCTTCACCGCCGAATTCCAGCGGACATATTCGGTTTCCAACAGGCAAACGGGCCAATCACTCCCGTACATCAACCGGTTCGGCCCGAACGCGTTGAGCACGACGTCCACGTAAGGCTGCATCAGCGCGACATCCCAATTCTCGCGATCAAAAATCTCAGTGGGCATGCCGCTGATCTTGCAGAACACATTCTCCCGCTTCGCCAACTCCGCAATGTTGTTTGCCCAGGCGGGGTCCGGCTTGGCGTCCCGGATTTCCGGCTTGGCCACGTGATCGAGCACGAAGAGCTGGTTCGGATGTCGGTCGACAAACTGAATCGAATTCGGCAGGTGCCGGTGAAAAATCAGGATGTCGTACACCAGCCCGAAATCCCGGAGCTTCGTAATCCCGCAATTGAAATCCTCCCGCAGGCAATACGCATCGTCGTCCATTCCCTGCAGCACTTCCCGCACCGCGCGCATTTTTTTGTGCTGGCTGATTTGGCCCAGCGTCTCGACGACCGTCGATTCCTCCCCCGTCAAATCGACGTATCCGACCACGGCCTTGATCCAGTCATTTTCTTCCGCGTAATTCAGCAAGAAGTCGTTTTCTTCCAGTTCCGTTCGCGCCTGAACCGAAATCACGCCGTCCACTCCGGCTTCGTCCAGAAGGGGTTTCAAATCCGCCGGGCCGAAATCTTTGCGGATCACATCCTTCGGGATCCAGCCGTATTCCTCCTCCGAGTAGTCCCAGAAGTGATGATGTGCATCGATCGTCGTCATGGCTTCGGAACTCGTATCTCACTCGACCGTCACCCACACCGGTGATCCCCAGGCCATGTTTCCGTCGACTTGCTCGACCCGGAGATAGTAACGGTTCTCGCCCTCAAGCGGTTTTTCATCGACCACCTCTTCCTCGAATTCGCTGCCTGCAATCCCGTCGATCACGATCCAATCCACCTCATTCCGGACAACGGTGATCCGTTTGATCGGGGCAGTTCCGCTGATCCAGAATCGGATTTTTGGCGGGCCGTCCGATTTCAGCGTCGAGCCGAGCGGCTCGCCGTTGCAGGTAAAATTCAGGTAGATTTTGTCGGTCGCAGCCATCGTCCGGCGTGCCTGGATGGCTTCGATGATCCCATCCCGCGTGAACTCTTTGCAAAACACGCCGCCGTAACTGGCGTGCTGGGAAATGTGATCGGAGCTGGCGAAGACGCCGAGCCGGTGCCCCTGTTCGAGCGCGTTCTGATACACGCCGGGATTGAATTTCCCGAAATCCTTGATCGGGGCGGGCGGAGCCGGAGGTTTGGCCCCGCTGTTGGCGGTGTATTCCTCATCCGGCCTCAGGCCGACGGTCGGTTGCGGGGTGCCGATTCCTTCGTAGCTGACCCGTGCGCCCTGGAAAATTTCGATCACCGTTTCGATTTGGCGGTCGATTGCCTCCTCATAGCCGGACCAGTCCGTTCCCATCCCGGTCGCGCCGGTGTGACTGATCGCAGTGACCGGTTTTCCGTAGGCTTCCAAAACCTGCCAAAGTTCGGACGGATGAATCTCGCCCACGCCGGCCTTTACCGGAAACTGCTTCTGCCACGGCGAATCCCGATAAAACTGGCGATTGATGTATACAATTGGCCCACCCCGATCCGCGAACACAACATTCCGGTGACCCCACGGCCACCTTTGCTCCCGCTCATAGACAAACATGGAGTTAAAGCGGCCGGGTGAATGTAGCGCTTCGTGCATGCGCTGGTTGTGCCACCATTCGTAGGGATCGTAAATTTTGCCGATATCGGTGTGATCGGAGGTGCCGAGAAAATCGAGTTTCCCGATATCGTAGGCGTACCGGAAATGCTCGACGATGCAGCCGTCGAACCCGGTGCGGCAGTTCGAAACATCGGTATGCCGGTGAAAATCACCCCAAAACAGCCCGTGCTTCACGCCGTCGATTTCCCAGGTGTGCCGGTCGTCGGCGGGGCGTTCCGGCGTTTTCTGCGAGGGCGAAAATGGCTCACCGGTCAGGTCTTTCGGCTCTCCGGGCGGCTTGGCGACCGGTAGCTCGAGACCGGAATCCAGTTTCGCAAAATGAATCGCTGAGGTGCGCGCGGCCTTGGTTTTGCGGCCGTCGGACGGAAAGCCGAATACCAGATCCCCGTCGCTCGATTCGAGGAAAAGCGAACGTCGATCCTGACCGAATGTGCTGCCGGGAACGCGCCGCCGGCTGGTCCATTCCCCGGTTTCCGGGTCGAAACGCGTCACCGCAATCCGCCAGAGCACGCGCTCGAAATAGCGGTACGCCAGCCAGGGGCGGCCTTTTGCATCCAGCCCGATCACCGGAAGATTCACCGGCGCGCCCGCTTCCCCGGCCGGACCGGGTGGATATTCAGTAAATTTTCCCGACTCGATATCGAACCGGCCGAACAGGATTTCTTTCTGCGCGTTGATTCCCTTGGCATTCCCGTGCCCCCGGAGATCCAGCCCCCAGCGAACGCGTCCCCGCTCCGCCGCGATCCAGAATCCGGAGCCATCCGCCGTAGGGGTCAACTCGCCCCGGGCTTCGTAGCGAGCCGTTTCTCCGATGTGCCAGCGTTCTACTTCGCCGTCCGCCGCGACCCGGGCCAACCGCAAATTGAATTCGTTGCCCTCCGAGGTGTCATACAGAATCCAGGCGTTTCCTTCCCCGTCAAAATCGATTCGCGGTTCCCAGCCGGTTTGGCCTTCGGGCGAAACACGAATGTCATCCGACCATCTCCCGTTTTTTCCGCGGACCCGGGCAAAGGCCGCCGCCTGCCCGTCCCTCATCGATTGCCACGCCACCCAGACCCGGCCTTCCGAATCGGTGCCAGCGTCGGCAAAGCTGTCGCTCGCATCGCTTTTCGCGATGGTTTCAATTTCCCCGCCCACCTTGCGCCCCATCAACCGCAGGCCCTCGAAGTCATTGCCGCCCTCTCCCCAAAACACGTGCACCGCGCCGTCACCATCGATTGCAATCGCCGGCTGGTGCTGGATCCCACCTTCGCTGACGCCTCCCGCTGCCTCGAATTCCCGGGCACCCTTCGGCTTGCGGGCCAGTTTTACAACGTCCTGTTTTCCGTCGTTTTCCTGGAAAACAACCCAGGTCGTTCCGTCGGGTCCGATCGCCGCGACCGGGAAATCAATTTGTACGCCTTCCCGGCTAATCTTGATTGGCTCACCTTTCACCGGCACGGCCGCGAGGGCCGGTTTTGGCGGTGCCTTTTTTTTCGCGGGAGCTTTTGCAGGAGCCGCCTTCGCTTTTCCTTTTTTCTCCGCGCCGGCTTTAGCCTTCTTGTCCTGCGCTTGCGATTCGACGACCGGACTGGAAGCCAGCATCGCCAGGACAAAACCCGCAATCATCAATCCAAGAGCGGAAGCCCACTTTCCGGTGAAAAGATTTCTTACAAAGATCATGTCGGCATTTTGCCCGAATCCGATCGCCTGAACCACAAAATTTCACCCTGAATCCGGTATTGAGTGGCGTCCTGCTCCAGTGATAGAACTGCTCCATGGCCGAACCGGAAAAACCCGAAACCCTCGCTGAATCATTCGCCCAGGCCCGCCGTGAGCTCTGGTTCATGCTGGGAACGTGGGTGGTTTTTGCGGCCTGGGTCACGATCGCCTGCTCCACCATGGGACGCGCGCCGGCGGAGGGGGAAACGATTTCCACGATCCTTGGGATGCCTCGCTGGGTCTTTTACGGAGTCGGATTGCCCTGGGCGCTCGCCACCGCCACGGCGGTATTCTTCGGGGCAAAAGTCATGAAGGACACCGACCTCGAAGGCGGCAATGCCGGCGGTGAAGCAACGGATTCCTGATCGATTTTCGCAATTCCTGCTATGGCCCCGCTGATCAGTTTCATCGTTTACCTGGCGATCGTATTTCTTCTCGCCGGTCTCGCGAATCGCAAGCGCAGCACCGGGAAAGAAGGCGGTTTCCTGAACGAATATTTCCTGGGAAATCGCGGCATCGGCCTGTGGGCCTTCGCCCTGACCTACGCGGCCACGGCTGCTTCGGGGGGAAGTTTCATGGGCTTCCCGGCATTGATTTATTCACACGGCTGGTCCCTGGCCTGGTGGATTGCCGGCTACATGGTCGTTC
>JABDJT010000162.1 GCA_013003335.1 Verrucomicrobiales bacterium
GTAACGTACTACGAACGCTTCCCGCGACAGATCGAGGGTGGTACCTGTATTGTCATCGACCCCATGCTGGCGACCGGCGGAAGTGCGATTGATGCGACGAATAAATTGAAGAAAGCGGGCGCAACACGAATCCGGTTCGTGGCATTGATTTCCGCTCCTGAAGGGGTGCGGGCTTTCCACGAAGCGCATCCTGAAATTCCCATTTTTACGGCGGCGCTGGACGATCGCTTGAATGACAAAGCCTACATCGTCCCGGGCCTCGGGGACGCGGGGGACCGCTATTTTGGGACAACGTAATTTGAAAATCGGACTGGTCAGACGGGGATATTCCGCCACCGGCGGGGCCGAAAAATATCTGCTTCGCTTCGCGGCGGCCCTGGAGGAAACTGGTCACGAAGCCGTTTTGTTTACCGATCGGAAATGGCCGGAAGATGTATGGGGAAATCGCGAAACCGTGCTCCTCAAAGAGGCCGGAAAATCCCCCCGTCAATTTGCAGACGCCCTCGAAAAAGCCGGGCCGAAGGATAGGTGCGACATTCTATTTTCACTCGAACGGGTTTGGGACTGTGACGTCTATCGCGCCGGGGATGGCGTCCACGCAGCCTGGCTGGAGCGACGCGCGAGATTCGAGCCCGGATACAAATCGGCTTTTCGGCAGATTCAAAAAAAACACCGGGAACTGCTGGAAATCGAGCGCAGCCTGTTTTCGCCCGAAGGCGGCGTCCGCGTCATCGCGAATTCAGAGATGGTGAAGCGTGAAATTGAATCTCACTTCGGCCTGAAAGGAGATCGGGTCTCCGTGATTCCCAATGGATTCGACGCCCCGGAGCGCACAGATCTGGAACGTCAATCGATGCGTGATTCGAAGCGGAAAGAATTGGGTTTGGTGGCGGAAGAAAGGACGGTCCTATTTGTCGGGTCAGGCTGGGAGCGGAAGGGCTTACGGTTCGCGATTGAAGCGGTCGAAGAGATTGGAAGCGGAATCCGCCTCGTGATCGCTGGAACAGATCGCCGCAGCCCGAAGCTATCCCGGCCGGAACTGGTGAAACCGCTGGGCCCGGTCAGCGACCTGGAGCCACTTTACGAAGCAGCCGACCTTTTCGTCCTCCCGACCATTTATGATCCGTTTTCCAATGCCAGTCTCGAGGCCGCCGCTTTTGGTCTCCCTGTCATTACCTCCGATGCAAACGGGCTCGCCGATCATATTCCGCCCCTGCATGGCGCAGTGGTTCCAGTTGGCGAAACGCTGGTCGGAGCATTTCAGCAAACTGAATCGAGAGCGGACGAAAACCGCGAAATCGTTCGCGAACAATTTTCGACGGCGCTGAATCGCGAGCGAACTCTCGATTTTCTGACCAACTGATCACGAGTCAACAGGGTTGGATTGGCGAAGCACCCCTGTTCGATCGTTCGCCACATCAGTTCTTTTCCTTCTCGTCATCCGGTTTTGGGTCGGCCGAAAAGCTGCCGGCTCCCGGGGTGAAGTCCCACGGGTCCGTCGATTCGCCGAGTTTTTCCAAAAAGGCACCGGAGCAAAACGCGAGAAAGAGATTTTGATCGCCGGGCTCATGCCGAGTCGTGTCATAGAGTTTCCGCATGATTGGCAGGACGGGCCTCGCTTTTTCGCCGAGCAATTCAATCGCGCGACAGGATCGCAGAGCGGTCCACCAATCTTCATGATCCAGATCGTTGACGAGCGTTTTCAGCGCGGCTTCGCGGTAGGATTCATAATTCGCCAGCCAACCGGCAGCCTCCGTCCGAACCGACGGAGCAATGTCTTCCATCAGGGGTGCCACAGTTTTGTGAACCTCAGGATTTTCTCCGGCAGCATTGCGAAGCCCGATCACTGCCCAGTATCGCTGCGAAACATCGCCCGATTCGAGGAATGGAAAAAACGTTTTGGGATCGTCGACCATTCCCACCATGTCGGCGACTTCCCAACCGGTCGATAAATCGGGCGCGTGATTCGTCTCGCCGAGCAGCACGTTCCGGAGCGGTGCGTCTTCGTTGCGAATGAAGTTCACCATTTCGTCCTCCGGCAAACTGCCCGGATCGAGCAGCGCGGTCCGCTGTTCCAAAAATGCCGCGCGAAGTTTTTTGAGCGCAGCAGCGGCCTCTCCACTCAGATCTGTCCCGATCAAATTGTTCAGGTTTCGCGGGTCGGCTTTGCAGTCATAAAATTCCTCGGCCGGACGATTCGGGCCGGCGTAGGCTTGCTGTTCGAGAGTCATCGCAGACAAATTTTTTGCAGCCAGTTCGGTAATTTCATCGCGAATTTCCCCGAGATCGGAGAACACGCTTGGCTGGTTGTATCCCAGGTGTGGCATGTAATTCCGGATATACAGGTAGCGCTTGTCCCGCACGGAACGGGCTGTGTCGAAAACCTCGTCGACGCGGTCGCGGGATCCGTAAACAAACCGGCGCTCTTCTTTCGCCTCGTCCCCGAGAAAGGGTTTCCCCTGCATGTAGTCAGGGATTTCCAGCCCCAGGATCGACAATACCGTCGGTGGAAAATCGACAAAGCTGACGAGCTGATCGGTTTTCGTTCCTGCGGCCGATGGCGCGAGGTGTTTGTATTTTTCCGGAAACCGGATCATCAGCGCGACTTTCATGCCCGAGTCGAGCAGGAGACGTTTATGCCGGGGCATGCCCGATCCGTGGTCGCTGTAGAAAAAGATAATCGTATCTTCGGCGAGCCCGTCTTCCTCCAACTCCGCCAAAATTCGGCCCACATTTTTGTCCATCACGCTGACGCAGTCATAATACCGCGCTACGGTTTTTCGAATGGTGGGTGTGTCCGGGTAGTAGGCGGGCACGAGGGCTTTCGCGGGATCGTGGATCTCGTCTTGCGAAAGTTTCGACTGCACGTGTTCCTGAAATGCTTCGTAGGGCCAGACCATGGTGCGTGACTGGTGGGAGGTCATGTCGTTGAACACCGCGAAGAACGGCGCGCCATCCTCGCGGCCCCGCCAATGCGCCGCCGGGGCCGAAGCATCCCAACTCTCCGCGATGATCCGGTCGGCATCGCCGTTGTTGTAATCCGTTTTCACATTGTTGGTGGTATAAAATCCAGCCTCGCGGAGATAGGAAGGAAACCCTTTCACCCCCTTCGGAACCGGATAGGCGGACCGCATCTGGTGAGTCCCCATGCTTACGGGATACATGCCCGTGATCAGGCAGGAACGGGAAGGTGAACACACCGGCGAAGCCGCGAAAGCGTTGGTGAAGAGAACCGATTCGGTGGCGAGCTTGTCGAGATGCGGTGTGGTGGCGTATTCGTCGCCGTAGCAGCCAAGCGTTGGGCTCATGTCTTCTGCGGTAATCCAGAGAATATTCGGTTTGCCGGCCGACTTCGGAGATGGTTTCGGCGTCGCAGGCAATCTTTTCGCCCGGATGTTGCGGAATTTCACCGTGCCGCCTTTTCCATGGTGCTGGATGCCGAAATATCCGCTCAGTTGCTTGGAATCCTCAATGTCGGCGATCAGCTTGTCGTTCAGGTAGGTTCTAATCCGGGGTCCTTCGGCGACGACACGGAATTTGTTCCAATCCTTCGGCTTCATCAGCCCCTTGACCTGCTGTTTGTATTCCTTTGTCTGCTCCGGGCCGTTCGGATAAATCCAGCCTCCCAACCCGATTCCGAAAATACCGCCCGATTTGCCCGGGATGGCTCCGTCAATTTCACATTGGTAGCCCTTCGGTTTTCCTTTTTCCCCGGAACAGCGAAAGGCGAGGCCGGAGTTGAATTTCACTTCCAGCGCGTCCTCAGGCAGCATCACCTCCGCCTCGACCTCGAAATTCGCCATCTTCACATCGGTCGTGACCCAGCAATTCGTTTTCGTATAC
>JABDJT010000200.1 GCA_013003335.1 Verrucomicrobiales bacterium
AATACACCGCGTGCCGGTGGAACAACCAGCTTTCGACCAGTAAGGCAAGTGCCACGAGGGCGAGGAACAACCAGGTCAGGTCTCCCCGCAGCCAGCTCTGGCGCGTCGGCTCGGCGATTTCGACGGTTTCACCGGTGGTCGGTTTTCCGCGCACGTTCGATTCGTTGGCCGACAGCAAAAAAGCGGACCCCATCTGGCGGGGAACGGATTCGTCGGCCGGTTCCGTTTCAAAAATCCCGATCCGATCCAGTTCGATCAGCCCGCCCTCGACGGTCGTGCGTGATTTTTTCAGTCTACCATCTTCCCACTGGGACCAGACCACCGTGTCGGCATTCACTTCCGCCAGGTCGCCAGTTGCGTATTCCCGGAAGCGTCGCTGCAAGCCCGGTGAGGTTTCCACGGCCCAAAGCACGGCATTTCCCATCAAGATCGGGAACGACGCCAGCAGGGGCAGTCGCTCGGACTGGCCCGGTGTGAAGCCCATCAGGACGATCCGCTGACCCCGAACTTCGCCTGCCGCCAGGACCGGCTCGGAGCCGGCGATCCAGAGCGGCTCGAGCGATCCGGTCACCTCGAACAGGGCGGTCTGCGTCAACGCAATCCGGCTGCTGGAGACGCGAAAGAGCAGCGGATGCTCTTCGTTGCCGACCCGGATGGAGTCGTGCGGGATCCCGTTTTCGAGGCGTCTCGCCGCGACCGGACCGACGGTTCCGGGCGGATTCAAAACGATCACCGGCAGATCCTCCGGCCAGTCTTCCGGCAGCCACCGGTCAAAAATCGCGACATCGACTCCCTCGATCGGCCAATCGGCGGGTGTCCCCGCATAGACTTCGAGTTCGCCCTCGTCGTGAATGGAATTCAAGGCAAGTTGCAGGTAGGGGTCCACCGGTTCGGACTCCGGGTCAGGACGAATCCAGGCCGCCACCACCGGCCGGGTCGCGGGAAGCGCAGCGAGAACGACATTGTCGAGTGGCAGGACATCTTTTTCGGCCTTCAATTGCAGGCGGAGCATCTGGTTCTCGGCTCCTTCGATTTTCAAAACGAGGCCTTCGCGCTGTCCGGGCAGCAGTTCCAGCTCGCGAAGCTGCGCCGGCACGCCACCGACAACGACTTCCAGTTTTGCCGGCACGACTTCGCCTTCCGGCGCATCCTCATTCAGGGCGACCTGCACGTAGGCTTCGAACTGCCCGTGCTCGAGCGGCACGGGCCGGACCTTGAATGCGGTAATGCCGACGTTGACCGGCTCGGGCAGCGCGACATTCATGTGCTCCAATTGCACGACCCCGGGCGATTCCGGCTCCGGCCCGGGCGAATCGCTCAAGTGCCAGATCTCGGCAGGCGTTTCGAGCTTCGCCAGAACCCCGGCACTCTCCAAGGCCGCCTCCGGATTTCCCGCCATCGGCCGGACCTCCAGTTCCCCGATTCGCGAAACCAGTTCCCGCCGTTTCAAGGTCCGCGGCTGTAGGATTTCCGGGCGGACGTCATAGGCAATGAGCGCGACCCCGACGTTCTCCGGAATGCGAAGCAATTCCTGCTGCACCCGTTCCACGGCGGCATCGAGCCGGGATTGTCCCTCTTCATCTTCCACGGCCATTGATGCCGAGCGATCCATCAGCACGACAACGGTGCGCACTTCATCGTCCGTGCCGGTGGTCAAAATCAGGCGGGCGAGGGCAAAAATGGCGGCGCAAAAAATAATCAGCGTCAGGAGCAGGGATACGAGTTTTTTCAGACGCCGGAGCCAGGCGGATTCCTGGTGTTCCTTGGCCAGCGTTTTGAAAAACACCAGCGTGGAAACGTTGAAGCGTTTCGACTTTCGCCGGAACACATACAGGAGCAGCGGGATGACGATCAGCCCGAGCAGCCAGATTAAAGCTGGATTCAGGAAACTCACGAGCCGCTGGCCAATGCGCTCCCCCGCGAAAGCAGTTCGAGAAACAGTTCTTCAAACGGCAAGTCCGTCCGCCAGCGCTGGTAATCAATCTGCCGCGTTTTGCATTCGCGATCGATCTCCATCAAAAACTGCTGGTAGCGTTTCTCGTATTTTTTCAAATCCCGCGGCGTGAACCACAGCCGGCGGTGTTCGTCGGTTTCGACATCGATCAATTCGATCTCGCCGTCGATTTCGGGCTTTTCCTCCCACGGATGAAATACCTGGATGAAATGCACTTCGCCCGGCCAACCCGTGGCGTGTCGAACGGCGTTTTTGGCTTCGTCGACGTCCTGTCCATAGAGGTCGGAGATCACGAAAACGATTCCGTAGCGCTGGCGGGACGGCTGAAAATCGCGAAAGCAGCGATCGAGGTTGGTGACCCCATCGAACTTGAGCCGCTTCGCGTAGTCGATCACCCGTTTCACGTTCCCCTGCCCTTTCAACGGCGGAAGAGGATCGCCGACTTTGTCACTCATTTGGTAAAGGCTGACCCGGTGCTGCCCGACGAGTCCCAGGTAGGAAAGCGCCACGGCGAGCTTCAAGGCAGCCGTTCGTTTTTCGGGGAAAGGCCGGGCCATGGAGGCGCTGGTATCGACGAGAACATGAATGTGATATTCCTGGATTTCCTCGTAGAGCCGGATGAAAAGCCGGTCGAGCCGGGCATACAGTCGCCAGTCAATCGCGCGGTAGTCATCGTCGTGCGTGTAGTGGCGGAAATCCTTGAACTCGCGGGTATAGCCGGTCGCCGGAGTGGATTGCAGGCCTTTTTTCCGGAGCTGACGCCGTTTCCGAAGCCGGAGAAAGAGAGCCCGGAGCCGGTCGAGAAATTCGGCATCGAAAAAATCATCTTCGCCGGAGCCGGCGGGATTGGGTTTGGCAGCAGGATCAGCCATGAACGAATCAACAGGGTGCGTTTGGTGAATCAACAGGGTTCATTCGTGATTCGTCAATCCGCCGGATTCGGCACCGGCCTGGGACTGCGCAGAGCGACCACGCTGGATTTTCCGATGACAGAATACAGTGTTTCGCCCGCGGTGCGATCGCGCAGGGGCACGCAGTTCGCGGATAATCCGGCTCGTGGAACGATGACTCCCTGCACGACGTATCGAAGGCCGGATCCGCGGTTCACTCCTCCATGCTTGCCCCGGTATTCGGCAAATCCTTCCGGCCAGACGGACTCGTGAATCAGTTTTCCGCTGTGCGCGTTGAAGATTGCAATTCCGCCGGGACCGGTGACGTAAACCCGGGAACCGGACAAGGTGGCTCCCGAACGTCCGTCCTGAGCCAGTCCCGCGAGCGCAATGGTGAAAATGGACTGATCGCCGGAATCCAGAACTCCGAAATCGAGGCGGGTGATGGAATCGCGATTCAAAAACCAGGCGCTGTCGCCTGCCGTCCCCAGGTAGGTTCCCGTGACCGGGAAGCGGCGGCTTTTCAGGGGAAAGCGCAGGGAAATCTCGCGAACTCCGAATTCATCCATCAACAGCATGCGATCCCCCGAGAGATCGGCGAAAGCAGGTGTGTCATTCTGGAGGCGCGAAGCCGACCAGTTCACCGCGGGAGCGACCAGCGCCCCGCGATTCGCGGTAAATTGCTTGACCGAATTGTGCCGCGTTCCGGATTCGGCCAGGTGATTCAGAAACCCGGGGCGGACCGGTGCTGCCACTGAAGCCAGGGCCCGCTCCACGGCCTGCCGGTCAGCTTCGGCATCGGGATTCCCTTCCCGGTCTGACCTTTCGACAGGCACATGCCGGAGGCCCACAGGAAAAGTCCGCACGGCGTTGCTATCAAATTCCCAGATCGTTTCGCCCGATGCCGCATCGAGGATCGCGCTTTCCGCGCCGATGAGAAAGGCACGGCCGGAATCGAGACTCAGCCCGGAGTTCAAGGAAAAGACCGTGCCGTCCGTTCCCGGATCGGCTTTCAACTGGCGTCGCCAAAGCAGCTTTCCGGTGTCCGCGGAAACTCCGGCCGCAGTTCCTGTTGCCGGGGAAAAAGCGATCAGGCGGTTGCCATCCCGCTTCAGGGTCACGCCGGGCACAGCTGTGCTGGAAATCCGGCTTTGCCCCGCCTCGCGGCCGTTTTCGTCGCCCATGTCCGCCAGCCAGAGAAACCGGCCGGTCTCCGCGGAGAATGCGCGAATTTCTGTGCCGAAGGTCAGGTAAAAGGTCGATTCGTGGTCGGTCGTAAACTGCCGCACGAGCTTGACCGGCGTGGCATCCCAGCCGGTGGAATTTCCGGCAGCCGCTCCACTGATCGATCCGCCGGAAGCGCCGAGCGTCGCGGTCTGATACGGGGCGAAAAGCTGCTGCACAGTCATGCTGCTTCCGCTCTGGTGCACCCGGTAAAACTGGTTGGCGATCTGGATCCCGCTGCCACCGGACATGGTGGTTCCGGACCCGGCGTTGGAGCGATTTGCGCCGCTCATTCCCGCGCCATTTCCGTTCAAGCTGGGGAGACCGTATCGCTCCCGCCAGCGCAGTTTGCCGGAAACCGTGTCGACGCAATACATCGTTCCCCGATCATCGAGCACCAGCAACCACCCCGTGCCGATCGGCTCGATTTGCAAAACGGAAGCACCGGGATCCACTTCAAAAGCCCAGGCCGCCTGCAGATTCGCAATAGGCCCGGAGGTTTCCGCCGGATCGGAGCCCGGTTCCGTCGTGTTCCCGGTCAGCAAATCCATGGCTGCGCTGAGCGAAATGGCGAGGCCATCAGGAAAGACGATTTTCGTTTCCCCGGCGCCGTTCGGTTCCGTTTCGTCCCGGCTCCGAAAAGCAGTGGCGGTCAGTTCCTCGATCGCAGCGTCCCGTTCCGGAACCCGGCCGAGAGAATTCAACACATAGGCGCGGGCCCACAGGCTCCAGAGCCGATCCCGATCGGAGGATTCACGATGAACGGATTCCAGGAGCGGGAGAACTTCCGCCAAGGATTCGGGCGTGTTTCTGGCCAGCAAAGCCGCCACGCTCCGCCAATGGGAGTCCAGCAAATGCCAGCGGAGCGTTTCCACGGATTCCGTGCTCAAATCGACGCGGTCCACTCCCGCGAGAAGATCGCGAATCACTTTGCGAAGCTCTCCTTCCTCGCCCAGCGCGGCGAGCAGTGACAATCGCTTTTCCCAGTTCTGCAATTCAGCCGGCTCGGTTTCCGTGACGTGCCGGAGCGCTGCCTCGGCTGACTTCGCGAGGCCGAATTCGATAAACACCGGTACGGCAGCGCGTAGAACGGAGGTGTCGGAAACATTTTCAACGGTGACCCCGGACAGGGCCTGGGCGGCGAGATCGGGCCGGCTGAGCGAGTGATACAATAGTGCGCGGCGCAGCGCATATTCATCGCCGCGGGTTTCATCCTCCTCCGCGAGCAACTTGAGTTGCTCCTCGATTTCCGGAGCCCGGCCCGGAATCGATTCGAGAGCCTTCACGAGCAGCAGCCGGAGTTGAAGCCGCACATCCGGAGCGATCGACTCCACCTCGAGACGCGTCCGAATCGCCTGGGCGACGCGACCGGTCAGTTTTTTCCGCTCACCCACCGTGCAAAGCGTCACGAAATTTTCCAGCTGCTGAGCAGTCCAGTTTTCCTCCCCGACAGCATTGAAGCGGGCCTGTTCGCTATCGAAAAACAGCCCGACGTTGTCGAACAATTCATGAACCTCCATTCCGGCCTCCAGCCAGCGGGTGTAACGGGCGTTGGTGTCCGCCAGTGCACGGGTCGTTTCCAGAAGCGACATCGCCGTTTTCCGGTCGCCGGTTTTTCCCATCACACTGGCCAGCATCAGCCGCAGCTCAAAATTTTCCGGATCACTCTGCAGCCGCTTTTCCAGGGCGGCTTTTGCTTCGGGGTAAAACTCCTCCCGAATCATGAACTGAACCACATCGAGAAAATTCTCGATCTCCGCGCCGGTCACATCCATGCCTGCCACGACTCCCCGGGAAGCATTCCGTTCCCGGAGGGCCAGATGCGTTTCCGCCAACTCCCGCCGAACATCGAGTCGGTCCGGGTGATCCTGGAGAAATTCGTTGAACAGCGGAACAGCCAGGCTGACGAGGTTGGACTGGCGAAGAAACCGCGCCAGTTCGAGCAGGCGCGCCCCGCGGTTTTCCTCCGGCATTCTTTGCAGCACCTGCCGGAAATTCGCATCGGCTTTTTTCGGTTTCGCCAGCAGGAATTGGACCTTGGCGAGCCGGAAACGGAGATCGTCCCGCCCCGGAAACTGATTCAGCCGGGCAGCCAGGTAGTCCTCCAATTCACCGTCGTCACCAGCTCGCTCCAGCAATTCGAGCGTTTTCTTTTCCAATCGCTCTGACTCGGGCAATTCTGCTGCGGCGAGACGGAGCACTTTCACGGCGTCGCGCCGCAGTTCGCTGGCAGCCAGCAACTCCGCGTAATCAAGCACGGCCGATTCATTTTTCGGATTGGCCTCGTAGGCGGCTTTGGCTTTCGCCAGCATCGCCTCCCGCTCCGCATCGCTGGCGAGCAGATTGATTCGCAGGCTCATCACCTCCCGGCGCCGCCAATAATCGGAAGCCAGTTTTTCGAGGAGGAAATCGAGCCGTTGTCCGGCCTGTTCGCGATTACCGAGGCTCGATTCCGCCTTGGCCGCAAGAATCTCCAGGTCCACTTCGATTTCCGGGCCGGGTTGCTT
>JABDJT010000214.1 GCA_013003335.1 Verrucomicrobiales bacterium
CGACAGCCCATACTGGATGCGACCGTTTCATACCTACAAGACATTCTGCCCCTACCTGGTGGGCTCCCATGAGCAGGTGGCCGCGGAAATCGCCGCCTACATCGACTTGGGACATCGCACTTTCATCCTCGATATCCCTGCCAGCGAAGAGGAACTCGATCATATCGGACGAGTGTTTGAAAACCTGACTACCCCCCTCGCAGTATGAGCCAACTGATCCAGGACTACACCACCCTTCAAGCAACACAGCGTCCCGACGCCACAGCGATCGTTGCCGGCGATGAAAGTTTGACCTATCGCCAGCTTGAAACACGAAGCAACCAACTCGCCAACCTGCTGCGCGAAGCGGGGTGCCGCCCCGGGGATCGCGTCTGCCTCTTTCTGGATAAGTCGCCGGCTGCAATCATCGCGATGCACGGCGTGCTCAAGGCGGATGCCGTTTACGTACCTGTCGATGTGACGAGCCCTGCGCCACGTCTTGCCGCCATCGTGAAATCGTGCAGGCCCGCCGTGATCCTCGCAGAAAAGGCTGCGGGAAAACTCCTCAAGCCGGTGCTGGCCGAAGCGAACCTCGATTCCTCTCCCCGGATCGGGACACTGGATGCGGAGCTTGATTTCCAAACCGATTTCGATGCCGCGGAGCTGGAAAAGGCCAGTGAAGAACTCCCCGAATCCACAAACGGGCCGGAAGACATCGCTCACATCCTGTTCACCTCGGGTTCGACCGGGACACCCAAGGGCGTGATGCTCTCCCACCGCAACGTTTGTCACTTTGTGGACTGGGGTCGCGAATACTTCGGAATCGGTCCCGACGATCGCACCTCCGGTCATTCACCGTTTCACTTTGATCTCTCCACGTTCGACATTTACGGCAGTCTTTCCGCCGGGGCCCAACTTCACCTTGTTCCCGCAATGGCGAATCTGCTGCCGAAAAATCTCGCGCAGTTCATTCGGGAATCGGAATTGACCCAATGGTTCTCCGTCCCGTCAGCTCTGAACCTGATGGCCCGAAGCGAAGTGATCCGGGAGAACGATTTCCCGTCCTTGGAACGACTGCTCTGGTGCGGGGAAGTCCTTCCGACTCCCACGCTCATTCACTTGATGGAGCGACTCCCACACGTGGAGTTCACCAATCTCTACGGGCCGACCGAAACGACCATTGCGAGCAGCTATTTCACGATGGAGAAAGTCCCGGCGGACCCCCGCGACCCTGTCCCGATCGGCCGGGCCTGCGATGGCGAGGAGCTTTGCATCCTCGATTCCGATCTGCAACCCGTCCCCGACGGCGAAAAGGGCGATCTTTATATCAGCGGCGATGGCCTCAGCAAGGGATACTGGGAAGATCCGGAAAAAACCCGGGAAGTTTTCCTGGATCGCGAGGACCAGCTTGTCTACCGGACCGGGGATATCGCCTACGTGGGCGAAGACGGCATGTTTTACTTCGTGGGGCGCAACGATTCTCAAATCAAGAGCCGCGGCTATCGAATTGAACTGGGCGAAATTGAGGCGGCATTCAACTCGCTGGAGATCATCAAGGAATGTGCCGTTGTGGGGGTCCCGAGTTCCGGTTTCGAAGGTACTGCGATCTGTTGCGCTTACGTCCCGCAAAACGGGGACGACGTTTCGCCGGAGGCACTGCGCAAAGGCGCTTCCGAACTGCTGCCCCGCTACATGCTTCCAAAACAGTGGCAACAGTACCGGAAACTGCCGAAGACCGGGAACGGGAAATCCAATCGCAGGGAAATCAGGGAAACTTTTGAGTCCCGGATGACGACAGAAAACAATTAGGAAAATGACGGTCCAGACCAAAACTGCTTCCATTCCGGATCTCACGGAAACGATCATTCAGATTTTCGCTGACCACCTCGCCATCGACATCGACGATATCGAACTCGACCTGATCGACGAGGGCCTGCTCGATTCGCTCGCCGTAGTCGATCTGCTCCTGCAATTGGAAAAGCAGCTCGGGTTCACGGTCGTCATGGAGGAATTGGATCTCGAAGACTTGCGCACCGTTCGACGGATCGAAGCATTGGTCCTGCGGGACAAGGAATAGTTATGGCCATCACGAAGACCGCAACAAAGGGCATCCGCCCCCTTGAACAGAAAGACATTGGGCAGGTGTCGACGCTTTTCCTTGAATCGTTTCGAAACAAGAAACAATCGGAAGATTGCCTCAACCAGTACTTCAGGGAAATCTACCTGGAACACCCGCTGCGGGATCCGGAAATTCCCTCGCTGGTTTTCGAAAACTCCGGAATCATCGAAGGCTTCATCGGGGTGACGTTGGGAAAAATGCTCTTTCGGGGCGAACCCGTCACCGCCGCTGTCAGCAGCGCATTCGTTGTCAAAGCCGACGCATCCGGCAATCGGAACCCACTTACCGGGATTAGCTTATTGAGGGAATTTCTCGGCGGAAAACAGGATCTTTCCGTAGCCGACGCAGCGAACGAGACAACCCGTCAACTGTGGACCAAATCAGGAGGAGCCATTGCCTATCCATACAGCTTCACCTGGACGCGCCCCCTCCAACCCTTGCAGGCTATGCTCGAACTGGATGCCGTTCCATCCACGCTGCATCGATACGCCAAGCCGGGAGCCTGGCTGGGCGATCAAGTCGCCACACAGATCCCGCCGATTAAGCCACGCCGGCCGGATTGCCGGGTCGAGGATATCGATTCGGCCGTATTGCTGGATCTCTGGAGCACTCTGCCAAAGCAATCCCTCGTGCCCGACTACGATCTGAACTCGCTCCAATGGCTGATCGACAAAGCGTGTGAGAGTGAAACCGAAGGTCCACTCGCGATGCGGGTGGTGCGATCTCAGAAAGGAAAAGCCCTGGGCTGGTACGTTTACTTCCGAAAACGAAATTCGATCGGTCGGGTTCTTCAAATAGCGGCTTTTCCCGGTTCCATGGACGTGGTCCTCGACTGCCTTATCCACGAGGCTCACGGGGAAGGACTCGCGGCCCTGCGGGGACGCGCCGAACCGGATCACCTCTACGTTTTCAACAAACGCTTCTGTGCCTTCCAGGGCCGTCCCTGGTGTCTTGTCCACTCCCCTGACCCGGACATCGTAAATGCTTTTCAGAGCGCCGATGTTTTCTTCTCCGGCTTCGACGGTGAACTCTGGATGAAAGTCAATGCCTGACCCCCGGTCCGATGAGAATTCTGATTTGCGCCGAGGAGTCCGCCGGAATTCAAACCCTCCGGGCAGCAAAAGCGAGTGAACACGAGATCGTCGCCGTTCTCACGACCCCGGATGATTCGAAAGACGAACGCCCAGGCGTGACCGCGGCCGGACTCGCGTCCCGTTTTGGATTTCCTGTATGGTACGCCGAACAGGTGAAGGATCCCGACTTTGCCACAGTCATTAAGGAGGAAGCAGTGGACATCCTGCTCAATGTCCATTCCCTCCACATCGTCCACGAAGAAGTTGTCAACGCTCCCCGCGTCGGTGCCTTCAATCTTCATCCCGGCCCCCTGCCCCGCTACGCCGGGATGAATGCTCCGAGTTGGGCGATCCTCAACGGGGAATCAAGCCACGGAGTCACTCTCCACTGGATGGAAGCGGGAATCGACACCGGGGACATCGCCTGGCAGGAACAATTTGAGCTTTCCCCCGGTGAAACCGGGCTCGATGTGAGTCGCCGCTGCACCCGGGTTGGGATTGAATTGATCCAAAAGCTGCTCGCAGCGGATCCCGAACGGATTCCCCGCGAAAAACAGGATTTCTCCCGGCGAACCTACCACGGTTTCGAGCGTCCTTTTGGAGGAGATCTGCCCTGGCACAGCGCCGCTCTTTTCGAACAGTTCGTCCGGGCCTGTTGTTTTCACCCGCTACCCTCGCCCTGGGGTATCCCGACGATTCCCTTCCGTGATGGAACCCTCGGCATTCTCGAAGCCGCCCGGACAGGAGAGGGTTGCGACTTGCAACCCGGAAACGTGGAGTGCCGGGGGGAAAAATTGTTTCTCGCAACCGATGATGAATGGCTCGAGTTGAAGCGAACCACGATGTAGTCGATCGAATTCAGTCGGAACACCGAACTTCGCTCCGAAGATCGATGCAACGGCCAGGTTCAACTCGCCAGGGCCATTCCGCTGATATTTTCTTTCACCGACTTGAGCAGGTCGTCGGGCAAATAGGGCTTCGGGAGAAATGTGGCTTCCTCGGGGATAACGGCTTCGCCACGGAAAATTTCTGCCGAATAACCACTCGTGTAGACCACGGAGAGTTCCGGTTTGTCCGCTTTCAGTTTTTCTGCCAGTTCATGGCCCGTCAGGCCTTCCGGCATCACGACGTCGGTGACGAGAAGGTCAATCTCTCCGCGTTGCGAAGCCCAAATTTCCAGGGCCGCAGGCCCGTCAGCGGCTTCGATCACCCGGTATCCGTTCATCGTGAGGATCTTTTTTGCAATCAACCGGACCATCGCTTCGTCTTCGACCAGAAGAATCGTTTCCGTCCCCTTCAACGCGGATTCATTACGGCCGCATTCCAGCGTCGGCACAGTTTCCCGGACAGATGGGTTTTTGGTGCAGAGCGGAAGCCAAACCGAAAATTCAGTCCCGATACCCACCTCGCTTTCGACGGTCATCCAGCCTCCGTGTTGCTGGACGATTCCAAATGCGGTTGCCAGACCCAATCCTGTTCCCTTGCCGACATCTTTTGTCGTAAAGAACGGTTCGAAAATATGAGGCAATTTTTCCGGCTCAATCCCGGTTCCGGTATCGGCCATCTTTATTCGGACGAATTCCCCCGGGTCGATATTGCCGGGTAATTTTTCTTCTTCGGAAAGTAACCTTTCGATGTTTGTCTGGATGCTGAGCCGTCCTCCCTGTGGCATCGCGTCCCTCGCATTGACAGCAAGATTCAAAATCACCTGTTCGAGCATCGCCTGGTCAGCTTCCACCCGGGGCGACCCCTCACAAAAATCGCAGACGAGTTCGATATCTTCTCCGATCAACCTTCTCAACATCGATCCCACTTCATCGACGCAGTCATTCATCCCGACCAGTGTCAGCTTCATCGGCTGTCTCCGACTGAACGCAAGCAATTGACGGGTCAACTCGGACGCACGCCGGGTCGCTGCCACCACCTCGTCGAGACGGGACCGGCTCTCACCGTTCACCTGTGAAGTGACGAGGACGGCGTTCCCCTGGATCACGGTAAGCAGGTTATTGAAATCGTGGGCAACCCCTCCTGCGAGTTGGCCGATCGCCTGCATTTTCTGAGACTGCCTCAACTTTTCCTCGAGCACCCTCCGTTCCCCTGTATCCCTTACGAAAATGTTCAACCAGATCTTGGGATTTTCGGGAACCGTACAGAGCGAAACCTCAGCCGGGAAAACCTCGCCATCCACGCGGCGACCTTCGATTTCAAGACGCTCAAACAAGGATTGCCCCTGGTCATTCGATATCCTGGAGAGAATATCCGGAAGAAAGTTTTGGACCGGCTCTCCGATCGCGTGATCCGGAACATAACCGAAAATGGATTCGGACTGCCCGCTCCAGCTGATCACGACCCCGTTCGAATCGACACCGACAACGGCATCCATCGCGGTGTCGAGAAGAAGCTGATTGAGCCTCGATTGATCACGAATCGCCGCGGTCGATTCCCCCACCTTCCGATGAAGAATCATGTTCCATACCACCACCATCGTCGCAATCAAGGCAATGGCGCAGACCACAAGACCGACGAGCTTGAGATTCACCGAAACATTTTCACTGGCGACTTTGAACACGAACTGATCCAGCCAATCCGTTTCCTCCGGGATGGTCGCGATACCGGTTTCTTCATAAGTCAGCGCAATATTTTTCCAACGCCCTGGATTCATATGACCCATCTCGACGACGTCGGGCACAACATACCTCATCATCAACTCAGCCTCCCGAAGGAGTTGCCACCTCTCCAACCTTCCTTCCACGCCGGGCAGTTGCATGATGTAATCGGCGATTTCTTCGGGGTGATGCATCGCAAAATCCCAACCCCGGACGCAGGCACGGATCATCGCTTCCGTCGTCTCGCGATTCTCGTAGGCGAATGCCTCAGTGGTGGAGAGCGTGTCGCCGTAAAAATCGATGCCGTAGTCCACCGGCAAAAGCATATATGGATAGAATCCCTTGTGCCGCATTCTCGGCGCCTGGCTCGTGGCATATCCCGAAATCGCATCAACTTTACCCTCCAGCAACTCCTCCACGCTCCATTTTCCTTCCACGAAGTCCACCTGGTCCGGAGAAACTCCCTCCCGAATCAACATGGCG
Organism: Verrucomicrobiales bacterium; assembly: GCA_013003335.1. Taxonomy (GTDB): domain Bacteria; phylum Verrucomicrobiota; class Verrucomicrobiia; order Verrucomicrobiales; family DEV007; genus JABDJT01. Next base: position 6,261 of record JABDJT010000214.1, read on the forward strand.
CGAAATTGAGCCGACCCGCCTGCCTCGGAAACCACAACTCGCTTGCCCACAAGGTCCGAAGGAACCCGAATGCCGGCCGCCCGGTCCATCAGCAGAATGTAGGGTGAGGTTTGGAAAAACACGGCGCAGGCGACAGTCGGCTCCCCTTTCATTCTTGCGAGAATCACTTCAGACCCAGCTACACAGAAATCCGCATCTCCCGCAAGCATAGTGCCCAACGCGTCGAGATCTGGTCCACCTTCGCGGACCTCCACATCCAGCCCTTCCTCCTGGAAATAGCCGTTACGCAGGGCGGCATAGTAGCCTGCGAACTGAAACTGATGCCGCCATTTCAATTGAAGGGTTACCTTTCGTATATCCTGCTCACCGTCTCCTTGAGAATTGGCATCGGCCCGCACCGGTTCCGGGAAATATCCGAAACAAACGGCCGTGACAGCACCTAGCACGAGGGATGTAGCGCGAGCGGTTATCGTAAAAATGGGGGAGTGAACGAAGAAAGTAACAATTATTGTTATTATTGCAAATATAATTTTTAAGAAATATGAATGATCACGGTTTCTATGAAATCGAGTGATGACCGCAAACCCGGCCGACACCGGAACCGGAGGCAAAATTAGCGCGGAAATGCCCAAAATCCGCCGAGGAATCGGTGACCAGCGCATGACCTTGGGCCATGCGAAAAAACGAATCCGTGACTCACATCATGACCAGGGACCCGATCACCATTCATCATGGTGATTCCATTTCCAAGGTCCGCGAAATCTTCGTCAACAACGATATCCATCACCTTCCGGTCGTCAGTGGCAGGGAACTGGTTGGCATGATCAGTTGGACTGACCTGATGCGAGTGAGTTTTGGCGATGCATTCGATCAGGATGACCGCAGCGTGGACGTCACCCTGGATCACACTTTCACCATTGAGGACCTGATGCAGAAGGAAATTCGCACTTTGGAAACCGACCACACCATCCGCGATGCCGCAGTAGCCCTGAGCGAAGCTGAATTCCACGCCCTGCCCGTCGTTCAGGGAGGAAATCTGGAAGGAATCGTAACCTCCAGGGACCTGATCCGATTTCTCGTAACTCTTTACTGACTCTCCTCATGGCCAGACACGAAATTCACTGTCACTATTTTTCACAGGAAGACCTGCTGGGGGCGGGCTGCCTTGATTTGCACCTGGCAATGGACGCCGCGCAAAACGCGATGCTCGCCTACAAGGACGGCGACGTCCTGTTCCCGGAGAAGATTGTGCAGATTTTCAACGACGATACCCAGGAACGCATCAATTGTCTCCCGGCCACATTCACCGCGGAGAAAGTCTGCGGGGTGAAATGGGTCTCGGTGTTCCCGCCGAATCCCGTGAAGCATGGAATCCAAAACTTGAGCGCGGTTATTATTCTATCGGAAATCGAGCACGGTTTCCCCATCGCCTTTATGGAAGGCACGCTGTGCTCCAACTTGCGTGTCGGAGCCATGGGTGGACTGGCAGCGCGCCACCTGGCACGGCAGGACTCGGAAGTCATCGGGTTCATTGGCGCCGGCGAACAAGCCAAGATGCACCTGATCGCCATGAAGACCGCAATCCCGTCGCTCAAGGAATGCCGTGTCGCGGCCAAGACGGCAGAGGAAGAGGTACTTTTCCTCAAGGAAATGGCACCCCTGATCCCGGACATGACTATCACGGGTGCGGACACCGATTTGGAAGCCGCGGCCGGCGATGCCGACATTATCGTCACTGCCACCAGCGCCCAGGCTCCATTACTCAAGGCGGACTGGATGAAACCCGGGGCGTTTTACAGCCACGTGGGTGGATGGGAAGACGAATACGCCGTGGCAAAGCAGTGTGATAAAATTGTCTGCGACGATTGGGACACAGTGAAGCATCGCACCCAGACGCTGAGCCGGATGTACAAGGATGGCGAGCTCGGCGATGACGATGTCCATGGCAACCTGGTCGACCTCGTGGATGGGACTCTCCCCGGCCGGGAAAGCGACGATGAGCGAACCTACTTCAATGCGGTTGGGCTGGCATACACCGACGTGGGCATCGCCCATGCGATGTATCAGCGAGCCCGTGAAGCCGGTATGGGACAGGACCTCAAGATCCAGAACGAGATGATCTTCGAACACGCTCACCTCAAGGACTGGGTGAGGCTCTGATTCGCCGACGAAGGGCCGTCACGGCACGAACGTTTCGCGCAGAATTTCGCTCAACCCGGGTTTTTCTGGAAAACGTACTGCCGACTTACGTAGTGGTAGTCGGGTTTTTCAGAAAGGATCTCCAGCTTGCCATTGAAATCCGGCAGCGTGGAATTGGTGTAGCTGACGTCGTGCAAAGCGCAGTCAAGAGATTCAAACAGGCGAACCACCTTCTTTTCGCTGACTGCATGAAGTTCGTGGCCGTCGAGTTTCAGCAACTTGCAGAGGAGGCGATTCACCAACAAGCGATTCTTCATCAGTTGTTTCGCCCGGCCGAACCGGGACTGGTGGGTTTGCGAGGGCAATTGAAAAACAATCAACCCGCCTGGCTTCGAAATCCGCGCGAATTCCCGCAGGTAATTGACCGAAGCCTCCGGGTTGATGTGCTGCAGCGTGATACTGGAGTAAATGAAGTCGAAAGTCTCGCTGTCGAACAGGCCGAGGTCATCAACCGCGTTGTCGTGAAAGACGACATTTTCGTGCGAATTCATTTCCCGCGCCTGCTTGACCATCTCCACGCTGATGTCCACACCGACACTTTGTTTCGCGTGAGAACCCAGAGCCTGGGTCAGTCGTCCAATGCCGCAGCCGAAATCCAGTGCACGCTCAAAAGGCCCGATGCGCGATCCCAAGGTTGGTTCGAGAAAGTCAAACAGCGTGCTGATTTCGCTGCGTCCGGCGGAATAAAACTCTTCAGCGTCCCACTTTCCGTCGCGTTTTTCCGGATCAGAAAGCACGGCCCAGGCAGCGTCCCCGGCTTGATCATCCCAGAATTCCCTAGCGTTTTCGATGTAAGAGCTCATGCCAAAAATTAGTTAACCTTTCCGAAATATATACTCAATTCCAGTACAAATCGAGCGGATTCGCTTCCGCTGTTCGAACGTCTTGCGAACCCAATGTCCTTGCCCGGCTGGTTCGCATCCCATGCTAGCCGTGCTATGATTCCGATCATTCAATCATGGCACCTGACTCCTGAGCATGGCGGGGATTGCGATTTTAACGGATATTCACGGAAACCTCCCTGCTCTCGAAGCGGTTCTGAGGGAGGTGGCTGACTGTGGGGCGGAGCAGATTGCATTCGGGGGAGATCTGGTTGGCTATGGTGCCTCGCCTGCCGAATGCGTAGCCCTGGTGAGGAACCTGGGCGGCCATTGCGTGTTGGGAAATCATGACGCGATGACAATGGAAGTCCATGACCGGGGGATTGAACACGTTCCTGCGACGTGGAAACACAATCCGGTCTGGGCCGGAGTCATTCATGCGGTGAAACACCTGAGTGAAGAAGACCTGAAGTGGCTGTGGGATCTGCCCTGGTTTCTGCGTATGCAGGGCGGTGTGATTGCACATGCCAGTCTTTCCGATCCGAACAGCTGGCAATACCTGTCTGATCAGGCGGCGGCGGTTCCCACGCTGAACGTGTTGAAGGAGAAACGAGTCCTCGGGGGAATCGGGTTTTTCGGACATACCCATCAGTTTCGGGTTTTCAGCGAAGAGGAAACCGCCGATGCCAAAGTTGCTGAACGACTTGACGAGGACCGGTATTACTTCCCGGAAGGCTGTGTGAGTGCGGTTACAATTGCATCGGTCGGGCAACCTCGGGATCCGGGAGACTACCGGGCCTGCTGGGCGATATGGGATCCCGAAGATCGGGTCGTAACCTTCAAAAGAACGGACTACCCGGCAATACTTGCAGCCCGGAATATTCTGGATGCCGGATTGCCGCCGGAAAATGCGGCGAGACTGTTGCGTGGTGCGGATCTGTAGCGTGTGATTTTCGGGGCCATCACCCTCCTGATATCCCTGTTTCTCATTAGCATTGCGGTTGAAATCGGGATTAGCCCACAGTAAGAATTCCACGGTTACCTGCGACTCGAAGCTGCAGGGACTGCCTACCTTCGGCTATGTTTAAAATGTCCAGGGTTTCCAGAATTAACCAGCCATCATTCTTCCTCTTCCTCTCGGGGCTGGGCATTGGATTGGCTTCCGCCGAAATTCCGGATGGTCCGGAAGGCTACAACTCCCACATAAAGCCATTTTTCGAGGCCTATTGCATCCAGTGCCACGGTCCGGACAAGAGCAAGGGAAAGATGACTTTGCACACCCTGGACGGAGATCTTTCAAATGAAAAAAAACTCAATCAATGGGAAGACATTCTCGATGTTTTGAAGCTCGAAGAAATGCCGCCGGAAGAAGAATCTCAGCCGAAGGTGGATGAGCGAAACGCACTCATCCAATGGATTGACAAACGACTCCGTCTTTCAGCGGGGCAAACCGGGAAGGCCCCCGATCATCCTACAGCCCGGAGGCTAACCAATTTCGAGTATGAGAACACCATGCGCGACCTTTTCGGAATTGATCTCGATCTTTCCGAGTTCCTTCCGGAAGACCCTCAAAAACCCTACCATTTCAACAATACATCCGAGTTTATGCTGCTCGGCCCGGAACAAATCGACCGCTATTTGAATAACGCGCGGCGAACACTCGCCAGCGCGATCGTCGATCCGGAGAAACCGGAAGTCATTCGTCACCAATGGCATTTCGAAGGCGGAGGATCCCCACTCTCCGGTCAAAACAACGATGAAGTGGGGATTCACGGTGGCGGCCGGTATTCCGTCTCACGCGGGATCAAATTCAAAACCTGGCCCGAAACCGGGGAATACAGAATCCGGATCCGGGCAGCCGCCATTCTTCCACCGGGTTACGATGAAGTGCCCCTAACCATCCTCATGGGGACCCACCTCCGGTCCGATGCCGGAACCGGCGACTATTTCCCCGTCGGCAGCGTTTCGCTCCGCAACAAGGTGGATGACGTCCGGGAATTCGAATTTCGCGGACGGATCGAGAATCACCCGATCCACGTGGGTAAGGTGACCCGGAATGGCCAGGAGCCCGACGAACGCTACATTTATGTGAAAAATGGATTCGATGACGGGCGCCTGCAGGACTATTTCGGGAGCAGTCGGGGTAAATGGCAGTGGGATTTGCCACGAGCCGTCGTCAAATCAGTCGAATTCGAAGCGCCCGTCGTGGATGTCTGGCCGCCGGAGCACCACACCCGTATCCTGTTAGAATCCCCCCTGAGGGAAACGAATCCGGATGCCTACGTCAGGATGGTCCTCCGGAAGTTCATGAACCGCGCATTTCGGCGCCCGGCCTCCGATGGGGAGGTGGAACGCTTTCACAAGCTCTACCGGATGCTCGAGCCCGAGTTTGGAACTCTCGAGGCCACGATGCGCGAGACGCTCTCCATGATCCTGATTTCCCATCAATTCCTGTTTCACACCCAAGGCGTGGAAGGCCTCGTTTCGTCGCAGCATGAGCTGGCAAACCGGCTTTCCTACTTTCTCTGGGGAAGCATGCCGGATGAGGAACTGCTTGCCCTGGCAGAACAGAATCAGTTGAACGATCCCGCAGTCGTGGAAGCCCAGGTGGAACGACTTCTCGCCGATCAACGATCCCGGGATTTTGTCGACAACTTCACAACCCAGTGGCTGAGCCTTGAGAAAATGAAGGCGGTAAATATCAATCTCCAGCTTTTCCCGCGATTCCTCTACACGGTAACCCGGGGCGAGAGGACCGGCCAGGAAATCCGATTCCGTCCGACTGTCCGGGACTACCTGCACGAGGAGACGATCGGCTTCATTAGCGAGTTGATTCGCACCAATGCGAGCATGATGCAGATCATCGACTCCAATTTCGCCTGGATCAACGAACCGCTCGCGGAGCACTACGGAATCGACGGAGTCAAGGGAATTGCTTTCCGCGCGGTTCCTTTGGCGGAAAAACACCGCATCGGTGGACTGCCGACCCACGCATCGGTCCTAATCGGAAATGGCACGGGATCAGCCCCTCATCCGATCTATCGCGCGGTCTGGTTGCGCGAAGCCATTCTCGGAGACGAAGTCAGGCCGCCTCCGGCCGAAGTTCCGGCCCTCTCGGATTCCGCCGGAGACTCGGCGGACAAGGCGGTGACAATCAAAGACCTCCTGGCATTGCACCGACAGCAGGAAAGTTGCAACGACTGTCACATCAGGCTCGACCCCTGGGGGATTCCCTTTGAGCAATATAATGCGGTCGGGCAATATCAGCCCCTCGTCCCCAAAGAAGGCACCCGCGTATCGGGGTTCCGTGACGAAGTACACAAGGATCTGAACGGCTACGTCGAATATCTCAAAACGATTCACACGGTGAAGGTCGATGCGTCCGCGCGGGTGCCTCACGGACCGCAGATTGACGGAATGAAAGAATTGAAAACTTTCCTGCTCGAAGAGCGAAGCGACGATATCGCGGCGAATGTGATCCGTCGTCTCCTCACCTACGGCCTCGGTCGTGAACTCACTTACCGCGACCGGTATGCGGTTCAGGATTTACTGGAACAGGCACGGGGCATAAATTATTCATTTCGGGACACAATTGTGGCCATTTGTCAGAGCGATATCTTTCTCCAACCCACCACCAGCCCATGATGAAAAGAATATCCTGGAACCTCAACAGGAGGGAAGTTCTCCGGGGCGGCGGGATCGCCCTTGGACTCCCCTTCCTGAACAGTATGGACCGGGCTCGCGGAGCTGCTGGAGAAGCGGCTTATCCAAAACGCATGGTCGTCGCCTACATTGGCTACGGCGTCTACGACCCCAAAATCAAGGAGGGTGGAGTGCATCCGCACAGTTGGTATCCGCGGCATGACTCCGGCCCCATCACCTTCCGCAATGCTTCGGCACCGTTTCAATCGTTGGAAAAGGAAATCACCTATCTTCGCGGACTCGACCATGCAGGAGGCTATGGCCTCGGGGGTCACAGCAGTGGCGACGTTTTTTCCACCGGAGCCGATATGTCCGGTCCCGACAAGACCAACAACATCTCCATCGATCAACTTGCCGCGAAGCACAAGGGACACCACACCCGCTATGGATCCCTGGTCATGGGAACGGAAGGCGGCACTGGATCCTACGGGATGTCGAAGACTCTCTCTCACTATGGTCCCGGACGTCCCATTCCTGCCATGCACCGCTCGCAGGAAATCTTCAACCACCTCTTCCAACCCTATGCCAACAAATCCGTCAACGACGTGCGCGCTGAATTGAAGCGCGAGGCAAGTGTCCTCGACCTGATGATGGAGAACTACAAAAGCCTCCACGGACGGATCGGCAAAGAGGATCAGCAGAAAATGGACGAGTATCTCGAGTCCGTTCGCGCCCTGGAAAAACGCGTCGAGCGGACCAGTCAATGGACTCACGAGGAACTTCCAAAAGTCGATACCAAGGGGCTCAACCTCGAAGCCAGTTACCAGGATCCGACCGAGTATGTGAAGTGCCTGTACGATTTGCTTTACCTGGCGCTTCAGACTGATTCGACCCGCTTCGCCACCTTCATGATCGAGAGCGAACACTCCACCGGCAACCCGGTCGGAAATTTTGCCAATCAGATCTTCGGCTACACGGGTGCGACTCACGACATCGCTCACAAGCGACCTGAGGATGCCTCACTCCAATGGGAGAAGTGGAGGGCCGAGCAACATTCCCGCTTTTTGAAGCGCCTTCGCGACTCTCCCGAAGGAGAAGGCAACATGCTCGACAACACGGTCGTTCTCTGGGGTTCGGCGCATCCGCATGGCTCACACAGCGCCTACAATTATCCGATCCAGATTGCCGGCGGCAGGAAACTCGGATTCAAGCACGGCAACCTGCACGCCTACGATGAGAAGAATAAGATTCCCCTTTCGAACCTTTTCGTTTCCATGCTCAACGCCGTCGATGCCCAGGTGGGAGAATTCGCGGACAGCACCGGCGAATTGACAGAGATCATGGCCTGATCATGCAGCGCATTCTCCCAGTTTTTGCCTTGTTTGTCTTCCTGCTGCTGATTCCGGCAACGGCCGCTCCGGAGAAGAATCTGCCCCGGGTCCTCTATCTCGGTGATGCCGTCCACCAGCAAATTGTCCAGGAAGCTGCCGGTGAATTGCGTGGAAAAGTTGAATTCGTATTCCCGCGAATTCTTGCCGAAAACACCCATTCCGCGCTGGAAAAACTCGATGAGATACTCGGCGACGAGAAATGGGATCTGATCTATTTCAATTACGGACTCGGAGACCTGATCTACAAGGATCCCTCAACCCGGGAAATCCGCGCGATGAGCAAATTCGCAGGAGGGATTCGCGTGTCAAAACCCGCGAAGTATCAGGAAAACCTGGAAGCCATCGTCAAGCGTCTCAAGAAAACAGAGGCCAAACTGATGTGGGGAACCACGACTCCGATGATCAAGGTGAATGCCTTTCCCGGCTACCGGGGCAACCTGTTCGATGCCAATTCCGAACAGGAATACAATGCGATCGCGGCCCGTATCATGGAGCAACACCGGATCCCTGTCTGCGATGTGCACTCCTACATCCTTTCCAAATTCGGCCCGGACGATTCACACCCCGAACACTCGGCCTACCAGAATCATTTCTCCCGAAAACTGAAGATCCCAATCGCGACGCCTGTGATCGACGGGATCTCCCATGCCCTCGACGGTGGCGCACGATAGAATCCGTAGGTTGGGTTGCCCCCATCGATTGCCGTCGCATTGGGGCATTGTTTTCGAATGAACAGGGTCTGATTAACAAACCAACCCTGTCGGATCATGTGAGCCTCACTTTCCTTCCGGCATCTCGAGAACGACCCGAAATCCGGTGTAGCAAAATGCATCCCCGGCTTCCCCGTAGCTTTTCGAGGCGCACCGGCTGCTCAGCGGAGCCGTCACCCAGGCTCCTCCCCGCATGACCCGCCAGTCTCCGTAGCGATGATTCGGCGAGTCGTCGGGGCCTTTTGGATCGATGATCAGGGGAAGCGTTTCCGGGTCGTCGTGATTGATGTGGGCACCCGTCAATTCCCGATAGTGGAGATCGTGATATTTGTCTGAGCACCATTCCCACACATTCCCATGTGTATCGAACAGGCCCCAGGAATTCGGTTTGAAACTCGCAACCGGTGCGGTGAAGGCGAAACCATCCCCTTTTCCATCCTCCAGGTCCGCGATTCTTTGACGGAGCGTCATGCCCGGATGAGCTTTTTCCAGCGAGGCATCCGCCACGTTGCCGAACTCATACACAGTGCCAGCGGAGTTGCCACCCAGGTAGCTGGTCGAAACTCCGGCGCGGGCCGCGTATTCCCACTCGGCCTCAGTGGGTAGCCGATAGGTTTTCTTTTCCTGTTTGCTGAGCCACTCACAGAAGGCGACGGCATCTTTCCAACTTACGCAAACCACGGGGTGATCATCTGTCTGTTCGAAGCCGGGGTTTTTCCACGTGCAGTCTTTCCGGGTATCGAACTGATCCACGCCTTCCTCTTTCACTTCCGGGAGAAATGCCACGGCTCCGATCCCGTTTGTTTCAGCACTGGTTTTGTAACCAGTGCTTTCCACGAATTTCCGGAACTGCCCAACCGTGACTTCGGTCGCGGAGATTTGAAACGGGCGGGTGAGTTTGACGCGGTGGCGCGGCCGGGCATTGTGTTCCCCAACGCCCCCGGTGGAGAGCGGATGATTTTTCCGGAGCGTATCGCCTTTCAATGCGCCCCGAAGGTATTCCCCCGGCTCGATCGGGACGAGTCTCAGGCCGAGTGAATTTTCTCTTCCTGAATTTTCAGGAGCGCCAATAGACGACGGGCTGAGCAACGCCTGGAGCACGGCTGCCAGCAGCAGAAAGGTCAGGTATTCCCGGGTTCCGGCCATCCCGATTCAGGAAACGAGTTCATCGATTAAGCCCGTGCTGTCGTGAAACTGGCCCGGGACTTCAACCCCGATCCGGTTCATCATTGTCAGCCAAAGGTTGGACAGCGGCGTGTTCTGCGGCAGGTCGAGGTGTCCCTGATGACGGATGCCGAGGCCGGCTCCACCACTGATCACTGTCGGCAGCAGATCGCGACTGTGACCGATTCCCATCCCACTGCTGAAACCCAGCGCGGAATGATCCAGCAGCGTTTTGTCACCCTCTGATATAGAATTGAGCCGACTCAGGAAGTGAGCCCAGTGCCGCATGTAAATCGTGTCCGCTCTCGCCAGTTCATCCAGGTTTTCGGCGATGTTTCCGTGATGAGTCAGCGAGTGGTAGTCCTTCGAGAGTCCCCATTCCGGGTAGGATCCGCCCTTCAACTCGGTCCGAACCACGTAAGTCACCACGCGGCTCGAGTCAGTCTGAAAGGCCAGGGCAATCAGGTCGTACATCAGCTTCGAATATCTCTCGTAGGAAAACTCATCACTGCCATCCGGGGGAACGGCTGTACTGTAATCGCCGATCCCTTCAAGTTTGGGATCCGGTTTTTCCTTCGAAGACCAAGCCACCTGCCTCTCGATCTCCTTCTCCAACTCCCGAACGGAATTGAAATATTGATCCAGCGTTTCCTGATCGCTTTTGCCCAGTTTTTTCTGCAATCGCCCGGCATCCTCGCGCACCAGGTCAAGGACGCTCTGACGATGACGGAACTCAGTCGATTGATTGGCCTTTTGGTCTTCTGTTGGCGGACGGAAAAGGCGATCAAAAAGCACTTTCGGGTCGTTCTCGGCCGGCAGCGGAACGCCTTGCCGATTCCAGGAAAGAGTCGCCAGGTCCGGCCCACCGAATCCCGTGCCCCGCTTGATGGACATTTGCAGGGAGGGAAATCTCGTGTCTTTCCCGATTGCTTCGGAGGCGATCTGGTCAAACGAAATTGCCTGCTTCTTCTCCCGCGCAATTCCAGTCGAAAACGGGTAGGTACCCTTGTGACCGCCGCCCTCCTGGAGATAGGTGCCGGACAGAACAGTGAAATTTCCGCGGTGCTTTTCGAGCGGCTGGAGAATTCGCGGCGTTGTGAAATCCGGTCCGAAATCTTTCGGGAAAAACTCCCGGACATTCATGCCCATTCCAAAATAAAAAATGCCCAGGCGGGGGGTCACTTTCGGCTCCGGCAGCGCAAAAACCGAGGTTGGCATCATGGCTTCCAGGTAAGGAAGCGAAATCGCAGCACCCGCCCCGCGTAACAGGCAGCGGCGGGAAAGGTTCGAACTTTTGCTGATTTTCATTTTCTTCAGTCTATCTCATCGATTTCGAAAAACCTCCGTTTTCGTGATCGCCAGGATTGCACTTCGGACACTGTCGCCGCCGGATTTCATGTCGGCCACGCACTGGTCTATCGCTCCCCGATCGGAGGGTTCGGGGGGCCGCCCCAGCGCATTCAAAAACATTTTTTCGACAAAGGCCCTGCGAAACCGGTCGTCCTGCTGCCGCAACAGTTTCTTAAAATCCTCAAAGTCCGAAAACGATTCTCCATTCGGGAGTGTCCCGCTGGCATCAATCTCCGGTGTGCGATCCCCCCGAAAATCTTCGCCGTTCTGGCGATCCCGCCAGGCACCGGTGACATCGAAATTTTCCAGCGCCAGCCCGTAGGAATCGATCCCGCGGTGACAACTCGCACAAGCTTCAATCTGCTGATGTTGAATCAGCCGGTCGCGGACTGTCAGTTTCTCCCCCTCAATGTTCGGCTCCACTTCCCCTGCGTTCGGCGGAGGTGGATTCGGAGGGTCGTTGAACAGCACTTCCCTTACGTAAACGCCCCGATTCACCGGTTTGGTTCGAATGCCATCCGATCCCCGGAGATGAACGCCGGCCTTCGCAAGCAAACCGCCCCGTGGAGAGTTTTCCGGAAGCTCGACTCGCCGGAACTGATCTCCCTTCACGTTTTTCAACCCGTAAAAATTGGCGAGCGACTCGTTCACCATCACGAAATCCGAATCGATGAAATTGAGCAGGCTGAGGTCGTTCCGAAACACCTCCTCGAAAAATTCCAGCGGCTCTCGGGCCATGTGGTCACGGAGTTTCGAATCGAAGTTCCGGTAAAAACCCGCATAGATTTTTTGGTCGGGCTGGAAATCGAGAAACTCGCTTGTCCGGAGCCACTGCGAAGCAAATCCATCCACCAGGGCCTGAGATTTCGGGTCGGAAATCATTCGATCCGTCTCCCGCGCGAGAACTTCCGGATCTCTCAGATTGCCTTCAGCCGCCAGGTCGAACAGCCGGTCATCCGGCATGCTGGACCAGATGAAATAGGAAAGCCGCGAGGCCAATTCGTAATCGGTCAGTGGGCGTCCGTCATCAGTTGGATTCGGCTCGCTCAGGTACAGGAAATCGGGAGATGTCAGGACGTACGACAACCCCAATTTGACTGCCTCTTTGAATTCCAAACCCTGCTCCAGTTCGCGGTCGATCAATGTGACGACCCGGTCGATTTCCTCCTCCGCCACAGGCCGTCGAAATGCTCGAGGCAGAAAGCGTGCGAACATCTCCCGTGCATAGGCCCGGTTTTCTTCCGCTCCCTCTCCCTTGAAAAACAACGTCTCGTGGCTCTTCGGTGGCCATTGTTCGTAGAGCGGTCCCTCGATTTCAATCCAGTCGACGTAGAGCTTTCGAAAATGCGAAGGCTCCAGCAATCCCAGCCCCGGCCTTCCGCTCGCCGTCCAGCCTTCACTTTGTTTCCGGGCAGCCAATCGCAAAGCAGTGGCGTGAACCCCTTTGGAAGATGCCTCTTTCATCCGCTTGTCGAAGCTGAAAAACCCGGGCATGCCCACCGCGAACGCTTTCTCCGGCTGCGTCAATTGGGGCGGCTGAACCCGCTTTGCCCCGTTCAGGATACCGACCTTCATGTAAACCCCGCTGCTCTCCCCGAGATAGGTCATCGGCAACGTCACCTCGTAAACCTCCGGAGAATCCCGCGTCGCCGTGACATTCACCTCCATCAAATACCCCCGGCTGTCCTGCTGGCGTTCCACAAACATCCGGACCGGTTCCTCGAACTCACCCGGATCTGCCGAGGCCCGCACCCGGATCGTATACATCCCTTTCACCGGAAACATCACATCCGTTCCGGGATACAGCAGGCCGCGATGAGTCCGGGTGCTCCCCACCAACAATCGAACGTCTTTCTCTCCGCAGATCGTGCTGCCATGGCACATGTAGGAAAATCCGCTGCCGGGTTTTCCCATATCCTCCATCTCGAAGTGGCTCAGGTGGGTCGGATATTTCGGTGGCCCTTTCACGATCGCCAGGTTCGCCACCTTCCGGGCCGCGGCGTAGTAATTCCCCAGCAGCGAAGGGTCGAGCATCAGAGAAGTGGCCACCTTGTCGAACCCATCGAAGGTCGGATCCGGGGGCAGCAATTCGCCGGGGTCGTCCCCGGGAAGAAATTTCATGCCGAGCAGGTCGCGAATTGTATTGGAGAACTCGATTCGATTCAGTCGCCGCAACGTGGTTTTCCCGCCCGCGCCGGCCGCCCGCTTCTCCGCCGCCCGGAGTTCTCCCGCAATCCAGCCGACCAATGCTTCCCGACCTTCCGGGTCCGGCTGAGGTTCATCGTCAGGAGGCATCTCACCGAGATTCAGGTTGTCCATCACCTCAATCCAGATTTCTGCGGCGTCCGCGGAATCAAAATTCGTCTCCAACCTGTCCAGCCTCAGGTCCCCTTTCTGCTTCTCCGGCCCGTGGCAGCCCACGCAATGTTTCTTCAGAAAACCGGACGCGTGGGTCCCGTCGTAGCCCGTCTCCTGCGCGCAAACTCCCCACCCGAATACGCCGAGCAACGCGATTCGCTGGAGTAATCTGACCATGGAGAAAAGATGCGAAATTATTCCCCGAATTCCAGCCAAAAGCTGGCGGGAATCTGCCAAAGCAAATCCCTTCCTCGGGATATTCCTGAAGAAATCATCATTACGAATCAACAGGGTCTGTTCGGCAAACAGACCCTGTTGGTTCGTGCGCCGATCATGCAGAACGAAAAATCGATTCGTGCATCCTGCACAGGCGACCAAATCCAGAACGGCTGAAATCCCTTCGCATGGGGAATCGCCAGTTGGCACAAAACCAGCAACTCAGTGGTGCATGATGAAAATACATTCCCTCTACCTTGTTTTGAGCGCGGGCATTCTTTCCGTGTCCTCAATTTTCGCACAGGATCCGGTCCGTGATGACGATATCAATGGGGATATCGCGTTTGGAAAATCCGAACTCTCTGCGGGAGATGATTTGATTTTTCCCATCGGCGACCACTCTTACACGAATGCCGTCGATCTGATTCTCGACAACCCGAAGTTCACGATCTTCAGCAAAATGCTTCGTGAAACGGGCCTCGACACCGTATTGCGGTCCCGCGACTCGATCACCATTTTCGCGCCGACTGACAACGCTTTCGAAAAATACACGGAAGCTGAAGTTGCGGCCATGATGAAACCGTCAAACCGGGACAAATTGAACAGGCTCCTCGGATTCCATGTTTTGCCGACCACCCTGACCGCCATGATGCTAACCGAAGAGGTGACGGCCCAAACCATGATCAAGGATCTGAAAGTCGATATCCGGACCCGCGTGGATGATGGAGACGTCGTTCTCGTCGTCGGCGGCCTCGCCAAGGTCGTAGCTGCAGACGTGAAAACGAAAAACGGTATGATCCACGCGATCGACCGGGTGCTTTTTCCCGCTGACAACAAATCGGAATCCTGATTTTTAAAACCAACCCAAACAGTAGCCAGAAATCTGACGAAAAGCGGCGTCCCGAAAGGGGCGCCGTTTTCTGTTTATGTGAGGGGCCGGTGAAGTGGGCAATTACCCGCCACCGTCACCACTCATATCGAGAAACGAACACGGGCGGCAGGCGTTCAGCCGGGCTGTCGCCCGCGAGGGTAAAGACGATTCCCATTGGTGCCGGGGTCGGATCGCGACGCAGGTTGCAATTTCCCAGGCCCCAACGATTGCCGACGGCGACCATTTCGAAGGCGGTGAATCGTTCGTTTTCCGTATCCCAGGTCGCACTTCCGAGAAGCTTCGGTGCGAACCCAATCGTCTCGGGAACTTCTGTGTCAGCACGGGTTTCGCCTTCCAGTTGCAAGAAAACCTTCGCTCCCTCGATCTTCTCCACAGTCACCGTCAATCGAGCCTTTTGGACCGACCCATCGGGAAAGAATGTGTAGTTCAGGCCGTAGACGTTGTCGATCAGATGAAAGCGAGCGAGACGTTCCATCAGGGCGAACGGGACATCGTGAGCAGCGCCTGCCTTGAGTTCGGGGGGGACAAACTGGCGGGCCTCTTCTTTCCGGAACCACGCATAATCGAGATTCCAGTCCGGCCAGCGCGCTTTCTCAAGGTCGCGACTGATATGGCGCAGCACCAGGCCGTCTTCGGGGTAGAGCTTTTCGACTTTCCTCCATTTCCCGGCCTCGGCCGGATCCGGGGTCCCGGGTAAAAGCCGTTTTTCCTTCGGCATCGCTTCCCATTTCTCCAGGGCCTCTTCCATGAGCTGAGCAAATACTTTCGGGTCTCCCATTGAACTGGATGCCAGCAACTCTCCGCTGGGAGTGACTGCATAATGTCCCTGGGCACCGCCGCGATTTCCCTTTTTGTAGGTCCGCTGCCGGGCGAATTTCTGGAAAATCAGGGCATCGGCATCTTTGCAGGCTTCCTTCTGCATCCGGTCGCAGGCATCAGCTACCGGAATGAAGTTCTTCGAAAGCTCCCGCACTCGCTTGTTTGACCAGACTAACTGCCGGTCTTTCACGCCGTTTCCTCATGTGTTGCAGAGTGGATGACCATTCATCGTCCACAGGAGAATCGGCATGTCCTTTTCCTGCGCTTCGCAAACCGCTTCCCAAAAGCTCGTCCGCCACTCGATCTTCTGAAATTTGAGTTCCCAGGATCGGGGCAGAACGTGGTCGCGCCAGATCTCGTATGTGTCTTGAGTTAATTCGCCATCAGCCGGTTTCTCCTGGGCGCGGGTATTGGCCGGGCCAAAACTCGCGGCAAGGATCGGGAGAAGGTTGAAAATCGTCAGCGCCAGGGGAGTTTTCATTCTCAGATTCGGGTTCATCCTCCGAAACCTTACTGGATTCCGGAGAGGGCAAGCCAGTCAATTCCCCGCGTATCTGCGTGACAGTTTCATTTTCAATCCCGCTTCTCCGCGGTGTCGCGATTTGTAAATGCTCCGATTCCAAGTACAAGTACGAATGGCTACTGATTCTCCCCCGGAAGACGAAATGGCTCCTGCTGACTCCGGCAAACCCCAGGATTGTGATCTGCCGCTGGACCGGGATCTCTTCCTGCGAACGCTTCTCCGCCATCTGTCCGGTACTCTCCAGGATGTCGTTGGACTGGAGGAGGCCTCCGGTTTCATCAGCGTGGTGGGACAGGAAATCGGGGACGAGATCAACCGGGGCTACCGTCACGCGCTTGCCGTCGATTCCCTGAACCGCGAGCAGGTCAGCGAAGTGCTGGTCGATTTGAAAAAACGGATTCAGGGCGACTTCTACCTGATTTCACAGGACGAAGAAAAGATTGTCCTGGGGAATCGAGCCTGCCCGTTTGGTGATAAGGTCCTGGGCCGCCCCGCCCTCTGCATGATGACCTCCAATGTTTTCGGGGGAATCGCCGCCGAAAACCTCGGGTATGCGAAAGTGACGATCGAAGAGGCCATCGCCCGGGGAGACCAGGGTTGCCGTGTGGTCATCTATCTCAATCCCACCGGGGAGGCGAAAGCAGCCGAAGGGCGTGAGTATTTCAAAGGGTGACATGACTGAGGAACAATTCAGTGACTTCACCGAATCCTGGCCGGAAGCCTACCTTCTCGTTACGGGAAGTGGACGGATTGTCCGGGGAAATCCGGTGGCACGCCGAATCTTTGCGGAAACCGGTGACAAACCGCTCGAGGGACGGGAATTGCAGGCCGAAGTGCTCGACTCTCCCGACCATTTGGAAAAATTTTTGCAAGTGTGTCGACGCAGCCGGCAATTGATTCCAGGCAGCCTGACGCTTCGGACCTCCAATGGGGGCGAAGAAAACAATGCTCCCTTCCGCGCCGAGGGAACTCTGCTTGAGCCCCCATCCGATGAAGGTGATGAAGCCCTGCTTCTCATCCGCCTCAGGTCCAAGGTGGAAGCCGACCGCCGATTCCAAAAGCTGAACCTGCGGATTGCAGACTTGAGCCGGGAAGTCGTGGCGCGCCGTGAGGCGGAGGAAAAAATGCGCAGGCTCGCTGATCAACTGACCGAGGCCGACCGGCGAAAGGATGTTTTCCTTGCCACACTCGCCCACGAACTGCGCAACCCTCTCGCTCCGCTGCGGACCGGCGTGGAAATCCTGCAAATGAAAAAGGATGACCCGGCGATCATTGATAAAATGGCTCAAACCATGGAGCGCCAGATTAAGCAACTGACCGTCCTGGTGAACGACCTGCTCGATGTGTCGCGCAGCACACAGAACAAAATCGAGATTCGCCCTGAATCAGTGAAGCTGGAGGAGATTCTCCACAACGCAGTGGAAATGTGCCGCCCGCTCATTGATGAGTGCGGACACGAGTTGGTTGAATCTTTCCCTCCGCCGTCCCTGGAAGTTTGGGCGGACCCTTTCCGGCTGACCCAGGTGGTGTCAAATTTGATCAATAACGCGGCAAAATATACGCCGTCCGGTGGTCGAATCGAACTGCGAGCCGAACAACAGGGGCCGGAAGCCTTGATCGTGGTTCAGGACAATGGCTCCGGGATTCCGCCCGAGGCACTCGAAAATATTTTCAATATGTTCGAACAGCTTCCTCAAAATAAAGACCGGACCACAGCTGGTTTAGGTGTCGGCCTCACCCTGGTAAAGGCTCTGGTGGAATTGCATGGTGGAACAGTGAGCGCCTCCAGTCCGGGAGAAGATCAGGGCAGTGCCTTTGAGGTCCGTCTTCCCCTTCAGAATTGAATTTCGCGAAAATCAATCTCCCCCTCCCCCGTTCCTCATTCCGAGATCTTCGAGAAGAGATCGCAGATGATCCGGCTCCACCGGCTTGACAAGATGAGCGACCATACCGGCTTCCCGGGTACGCTCCAGATCCTTCTCTGTACTCCAGCCCGAGAGAGCCACGAGGACCGGCTCCTTTTCCAGACCGAGTGCACGAATTCGCTTCGACGCTTCACAACCATCGAGACGCGGCATCCCGATATCCATGATGATCAGATCGAATGCTCCCGACTCCACCTTTTCCACCGCCTCCTCCCCGTCGGCGGCGGTTTCCGTCTCAAAACCCTCCAATTCGAAAAAAATGGCGAGCGTCTCAGCTGCGGGCTGATTGTCATCGACGACAAGGACACGGAGTTTGTTCATAGCGGCTACCTTGCCCTGATCCTGAACCGGTTCTGCTGTTTCCGACCACTCAGGGTTGTTCCCCCTCACCAGCTACCAGTTCCGCGACCCGCTTTTGACTGCCTTCACTGAGAATCGAGTGTTTTATGGTGGCGAATTTTCCGTCTTTCAGTCGAAAGGTCACGTCTTCACCCGTGATTTTCACAAATGCAGCGCGCATCGTCCGCCCCCGGGAATCTTTCCATTCTTCGGGCTGGTGCTGCGTGAGCTTCGTTTCGGGAGCCTCCATCTCCCGGTAGTTGGCGAGAGCGGCCTTGATCGCTTTAAATCCGTTCCGGTCCTTGATCTCATGGTGACCGATCATGCCGATCATCTTTTCAAGCTTCGCGTCGAACACACCCACAATGGGAAGGGGAGAGCCAAATACCGAGTCATCGGCAAATCCGTCCTGAACGATTTTCGGGGTGGTATGGAGATTCGAGCCGTCGATAAAAACGATCACCGTGTCATCCTTCAGCGTTTCAATCGACACCAGACTGGTGCTGTTGGAAGGGCCTCACGTGGAGCCGGGCTCCATCAGCAGAAACATCACCCCTTTATTTTCTTTGGCTGCCTCAGCTTTGACCCCTTCGAGGTTCTCCATCTTGTCGAGAAATCTTACGAAATCCGGAACCTGGAGCGGTTCAGCGGCATGGAGCGCGAACGCCCCGACCAAAGAGAAAAGAGAAATAGTCGTCCGCATGAGCAAAACCGTCTGGTGAAGCTCCATGAAGATCAAGGTGTAAATCGCGTTACCATCCACGAACCAACAGGGTCTGTTCGGCGAACCAACAGGGTTGGATCGTTTTCAGGCCAGCAATTCTTTCACCACCTCGCCGTGCACATCGGTCAGCCGGAAATCGCGCCCCTGGAACCGGTAAGTCAGCTCCTCATGATCGAATCCGAATAAATGCAGAATCGTGGCGTGCAGGTCATGGACATGCACCGGTCTCTCCTCCACGCCCCAGCCGATTTCGTCCGTGCTTCCCAGGACCTGGCCACCCTTGATTCCACCGCCCGCCATCCACAGGCTGAAGGAATAGGGATGGTGATCCCGACCGGTCACGGTCTTGAATCCCTTCCGGTTTTCACCGAGCGGAGTGCGGCCGAACTCCCCTCCCCAGACCACGAGCGTCTCATCCAGCAGTCCCCGTTCTTTCAAATCCCCCAACAGCGCAGCGACCGGTTGGTCCGAGATTTTTGTGTTCGTGGCGAGCGCGGAATCGAGATTGCTATGCTGATCCCACGTCGACAAAAACAGGGTCACGAATCGCGTGCCGCGTTCAATCAGGCGCCGGGCCAGCAGGCAATTGCGGGCATAGGATGCCTGGAAGCCCGTCTTGTCCTGTCGATTCAGTCCATAGGCCTCCCTCGTCGCTTTCGATTCGTCACTCAGATCGATCAATTCCGGCGCGGCGGATTGCATCCGGAACGCCAGTTCGTAGTTCTCGATCCGGCTCGCAATTTCCGGATGCTGCGTACTGCTCAAACGCTGGCGGTTCAATTCCTTCACGGCTTCGATCGTCCGACGCTGCATCGATTCCGAGATTCCAACCGGATTTTCCAGGTTCAAAACCGGGCTGCCTTCGCTGCGAAACAGTGCCCCGGAATATTCGGACGGCAGGAATCCGCTCGACCAACTGGCGGCCCCGCCTGGCAATCCCCGACCGAGCGTGGTCATCACAACATATCCCGGCAAGTCCCGCGACTCGTTGCCGAGACCATAATTCAGCCAAGAACCAAGTGTCGGCCATCCGCGAAATGGCGTCCCGCTCAGCATCAAGAGTTGGCCCGGGAGATGGTTGAACTGATCACAATGCATGGAGCGGACCAGGGCAATATCGTCCGCATGGCGACTGAGATTTGGAAGTAGATCGGACATGTCCATGCCGCACTCACCGTGTTTTTGAAAGGAGCGCGGACTCCCGAGCAATCGGGCACTTTCCTTTTGGGTGAAGGCAAATTTGACTCCCTCAAGCAACGAATCCGGCATCGACTGACCGTCCAACTCATTCAATTTCGGCTTTGGATCGAACAGGTCCATCTGGCTTGGACCGCCTTCCATGAACAGGTAAATGCAGCGCTTGGCCTTTGGTGCAAATTGGGGTGCCCGCGACATTTCGCCCGCCAGCAGGCCGTCCTCGCGAAGCAGCGAAGCCAGCGCCAGCGAACCGATCCCGGTGCTGAGAAAGCGACGGCGACTCGCCAATTTTTGAAATGTGTCAGGATCAATCACGGGAAATAAACTCGTCCAAATTCATCACCACCCGCGCCAGGGCGATGCCCGCCAGCTCCGGGTTTTTCGTTTCACTCAAAAAATCACGGTGCGCTGATTCCAGCGTCGCCACTTCTGCCGCTGTCGGCTCGCGATTCAGACAACGGAGGAAAATTTCGCGAATCAGTTCTTCGGATTTTTCTCCGTGACTTTGAAACGTGGAACGACCGAGGATTTCGGCGCACTCGAAAAACACCGGATCATTCAGCAGGGTCAGTGCC
>JABDJT010000233.1 GCA_013003335.1 Verrucomicrobiales bacterium
GGACAGCACGTCGTCGACTTCCCGGCCGAGCACGATCAGCCGAAACCGGGTGAAATCCTCTTCCGTTTCCGGCACAGTCGGACGGGGTGGCTGGCCATCGGGACCTTCTGTCGCAGTCGTAGTGACCATCGGCTTTCCTTTCCCAAGGGAGATCACGGAGGTCAGTTCGATCCGCTCATTCCCGGCCAGGGTCCGCCGCATGAACGTCGTGTCCCAATGCGGAGCGCCTTCGATCAGCAGCACCTGGATCTTGGCATTGGTCACATTCAGAAAAGTATACGCGCTGTTGTTTCCCAGTTCCCGCTCGCCGGGAAAAGCCGTGGCACGAATCTCGTATTCGAATTGCCCCGGCTCTTCTTCGCTCACTTCAAAAGCGACTGTGGCTTCTCCGGACCCGGCCGGGTTCACCCGTCGCTCCCGCAATACCTCGCCCTCGCGCATCAGTTCCACGCGAATCGGTCGGGGGTCTGCCGTGCCGCTAATTCTCACGCTGGCCTGGATCGTGGCAACCTGTCTCACGAAAGTATAGGGTTGATAGGAGGCGATATTCACCGACACATCGGGCACGGTCTGCTCGCGGCCGATCGGCACCGGAAAAATGGGCGTCTGTTTCGCGCGGGCGAGCTGCGTGGTCCGGGTCGTCGGAGCCAGTTCGAAATCGTGGCCATCGCTAAAAAGAAACAGGCCCACGCAGTGTTCGAGGGGTTTCACCGTGCCGAGCACGGAACTCAGGCTGCTGTGAAACTGCGTGGTTTCCCCGTCGGCATTCAAAATCAGCAGACCTCCTTTCGCCAGTGGGCTGGCGTCTTCCGAAAAGGAAAACATCCGCACATCGCCGATCTGCACGTCGTTCTGCAAATCATACAGGCCCGACTCCGCTAAAAGTTTCCGGGCGGTGTCGATCCGGGAAGCCTGGTCAATCCCGTCTGTTTCCAGCATGGATTGCGACGAGTCGATCACCACCAGCGCCACCCGCTGCGGATGCCGGCGGGGAAATGATTCCTCGATCATCGGTTGGGCCAGGAAGAGGCAAATCAGCAGGATCGCAACGATCCGCATCGCCAATAAGGTCATCCTTCGGCCCGTTGCGAGCCGTCCGCCGCCCGATTTCCCCGCGTACACCGCGAGGGCGAAAAATCCCAGGACCACCCCGATCAGGATGATAAAAAAGGGCGGAATCGCCGGTTCCCAGACCAGTTTGGCGAGCGGGGGCAACATCGGGGCAGTTTACCCCATTTTTCCAAACGAACAGGGCCTGTTTGACGAACGCTTCGCCCCTGAATCAATGAGCTTTCGCAGGCGCGCCTTTCGGCTGGCCAATGATTTCGAGCGTCGCTTCGAACCAGTTGGAATCGATATCGAAGGGCTTGCCGCCTTTGATTCGCGAGAAATCGATCGTGCACATCTTGCCGTCCTGATCTTCGTCGAGACCGGCCACGCCACTGATTCCCTCGAGAGCGGAACGGGCGGCATGGTGAGCGGAGTCCTTAATTAAATCGAGGTCCCGCTCGTTCGGAGCCGCACTCCGCGCAAAATACCCGCTCTTCTGGACCAGCACCTTGTCGGCCCCGAGTTTTTCCTTCAATTCCTTGGCAAACCACTGGCCGACGTTGATTTCGTCGAGTTTCACGTGGCCAAACGCATCCCGTGGAACTGGTTCACCGGTATGGGTTTCGATCTCGTGAATGATGGCATCGACTCCAGCACCTTCGCTCAGGAAAACGTTCACGCTGTCGTGTTCGTCCATTTTTCTCTTCAGGCGATCGACTTCCGCGTCGAGATCGACAGCCATTTCCGGAACCCAGACGGCATCCACATCCCAGCGACTGTGATGGAGCAGCGCTTCCGGCAACCAGTCGTACGTTTGCAGGCCGAGCCGATAGTCGTAGGCGGCGTGCGCAGTGAGCCAGCCGCAATGCCGACCCATGATTTCGTGGATGATGAGCTGACGGGCGGACGTGGTGTTTTCGTTGGCGACGTTGTGAAAAAAGTGGGCGCTTTGCTCGGAAGCCGTCCAGGCGCCGAGGGTTTGCTTGATTGGAAAAACGTCATTGTCGATCGTCTTGGGCAGCCCCACCACGGTCAAATCGTATCCATTTTCATCGAGGTAACGCGCCAGGTCAGCGGCTGTAGTGTTGGTGTCGTCACCGCCGATGGTGTGCAGCACGTTGATCCCGTCTTTCGCCAACTGCTCCGCAGCGACCTGGAGAGGCGTTTCCCCCTCCTTCACGAGCCCCCGTTTCACGCAGTCTTCGACGTTGGTCAACTTCACACGACTGTTCCCGATGGCACTTCCACCGAACTTGTAGAAAACGCGGCATTTCTCCCGCACTTCGCGCGGGAATCGGTAGGAATTTCCGAGCAGAAGGCCCTGGTATCCGTTCAGGTAACCAATCAGTTCCGAATCCGGGACGAGCATGTTGTAGTTGTGAATCAGCGCCCCGATGGAAGAGGAAAGGCATGGGGCGATTCCGCCGGCGGTGAGAAAGGCAATTTTCGTCATGGAGATGTCGGGTAGGGCGCGCACCTTGCGGGGCACTGTCAAACTTGTCAAGGATGGCCAGTTTACAGAAAAGAGCGGCATTTTTCCCGTAAAATTTGCGCCTCCCGTCCGTGTTTTCGAATGAACAGGGTTGTTTGGCCAGGCAGGCCCTGTTGGTTCGAAATTCGGGTGGCACTGGTCATTTGACTGGTGCAAGATTTTTCAGCTGGACTCATGCCGTTTACTCTCACCATCCCGATTTTGTCGGAAAAGATCTCCCGGGAAGGTCAGCCGGCGGAATACCGGGTAGCCATGCTGCTGTCCGGCCTGGGGAAAGAGGGATCGGAAGGGCCGGTGATCCATCACCCGCGGGAGGATCGGGCCCTGGAAAGCCTCGAACGGGAAATGCGAAAATTTCTCAACACCGGCGCCAGCGAATTGCAGCACGACTGGGTGCAACGGGTCGCGTTCTGCCCGGATCTCACGACACACAATCTCGAGCTGGCGATTCCACTGCGAAAACAGACCCTGCGCGGCCATTTCCTGGTGGTGGTGTTCGAATCGATGGGCCGCCGCATCGCTGCCCTGCCTCGCGTGCCGGAACTGGCCTTTGATTTAAAGCGGGGAGAATCGCTGGAAACGCGCGCGCTCGAGGTTTTGACGGCGCACTTCAAAAAGCTGGAGAAAAAGGGAAATTCGCCGCTGAACCAGGAGGACTACACCGGCAGCGATTTTGCTCGGGTTACGACGATGTCGATCGAAATCCGGTCGAAACAGCAGTTTGAAAACCAAACAAAGAACCGGTTCGCGATGCTGTCAGGCAGCCGGTCGATGGGCGGCGCGGCGGAGTTGGAGAAAGTGGGGCGCTGCTTGAACCGGATGTTCCCCCGCAATTTGAACCGGGCGATTTTGCGGGACAGCGAAGTGGAAGAACTGGATCGCCATTTCCGAAAGCGGGGGAATGGACTGGCGAAACCGGTCGTGCTCGTCGGACCAAGCCTGGTTGGAAAATCGGCCGTGATCCATGAGTATCTTTATCGGAAACTGAATGCGGACAATGATACCCGCAAGCGGCGGGAACTCTGGCTGCTTTCGCCCCAGCGCATGATCTCCGGGATGATGTATGTCGGGCAGTGGGAGGAGCGTGCTCACTCGATTTTCAAGGAGGCCGGTCACCGCAAGCACGTGCTGCTGTTCAATGATTTGACCGGCTTATTCCAGGCCGGGAAGAGCCGGGACTCGGATCTGACGGTTGGAAATCTGCTCAAGGCCTACCTGGAAGAGGAATCCGTCCAGGTGATGGCGGAAGTGACGCCGGAAGCCTGGCGAAAACTGCGGGAAATCGACCGCGGATTCGCCGATTTTTTCAAGGTCATTCACATCCGCGAGCCCGGTGAGGAGGACACGCTGCGGGTTTTGATCCGGACGCTGCAAACGCTCGAAGCCGAACAAAAAGTCCGCTTCGACCCGGAGGTTTTGCCGGAAGTCCTGCAATTGCAGCGTCGATTCGTCCGGACACGTGCCTTTCCCGGGAAAGGCGTCGAAATGCTGCGCCAACTGGCTGCCCATGCCTCAGCCACCGCGGAAAAAACGGTGTCGCGCGCTGACGTGTTCTCGAATTTCGAGCGGAAGACCGGGATCAGCCAGCAGTTCCTGTCCGGCGATGCCCCGATCGATCCGCTTTCCATTCACATGGATTTTGAAACGCGGATCAAGGGCCAGGACCGCGCTGTCGAGGTGATGACAAACACGGTCATCGCCTGTGCCAAGCAGATGAACGACCCGAACCGCCCGCTGGCTTCGCTGCTGTTTCTCGGACCGACCGGAGTCGGAAAAACGGAAAGTGCCAAGGCACTCGCGGCGCACTTTTTCGGAACGGACGAGCGACTGGTGCGCTTTGATATGAACGAGTTTGTCGGAGGCGATGCAGTCGGAAGACTCATCGGCACGTGGGCGCGCCCCCAGGGACTCCTGACCGGCGCAATCCGCCGGCAGCCATATTCGGTTGTGCTGCTGGATGAAATCGAGAAAGCCCACCCCGCGGTTTTCGATCTGCTGCTGCAATTACTCGGTGAAGGCCGCCTCACCGACGCCACTGGCCTGACTGCTGACTTTTGCAACTGCATCGTCATCATGACCTCGAATCTCGGTGCCCGCGCTGCCCGGCACCAGCTGGGGTTCGGCGGCGGATCGCGGGATGAATCGTCGATCTATTCCGATGCGGCGGAAAAATTCTTCCGTCCGGAGCTCTTCAACCGGTTGGATCACATCGTTCCATTCGGGGAACTGACCCGCGAGCACATCGAAAGCCTTGTCGAAACACTTTCCCGGAAAGCCCTGTCCCGTCAGGGAATCACCGGTCGCAGGCTCAGCCTCACAATTGACCCGGGAGTGAACGAAAAGCTTGCCGATCTCGGTTTCAAACCGGAATACGGTGCCCGGGCGCTGCGCCGCGCGATCGAACATCACCTGGTCGAACCGCTGGCCCTGCAATTGTCCGAACTGCCCCAAAATGAGCCGGCCTCGGTTCATCTTTCGCTGAAGGAATCGGGCGAGCTGAATTTTGACGCCTGCAAATTCGAGCCGGCCGAACGCCGTTGTCATCGGCTGAAACCCGTTCCGTTGTCCCGGGCAGACGACCTGCTCGACGCCCTCACTGGATTTGTGAAGCGCATCGATGGAGAACTCGAAGAGTGGTTCGAAAATGAAGATCAAAACGGCGACGGCACTTACGATCCGATGGATCCCCGCCGCGTCAGCTACTACAATCTCCGTGAGGAACTGGATTTTCTCCGCCGCATCCGCGAGCGATTTGCCGGCTTTGCCGAGACCGAGAAAAAACTTCCGCCCGGACAACGCAGCCGGGCCGGGCGATTCGGAAAGGTCGCCACCCACCTCGACGTTCCGGAATTGGATGAAATCGACTTCCTGAGCCAGTTTTACGCCGCTGCGGACACCGGAAAATTTCTCGTCGACCTCGGGGAACGGTCCGAAATCGTAGATCAATCCACTCACCTCGCCGGCGAACTGATTTACCGGGCCAATCGAATCGGGTTCCTGGCGCGGCCGGAATTTCAATTGCCGGAACGGGTCTTTCTCCGCCTTCGCGATTCCAGCCTGCAGAATCACTCAGTCGGAAAAAACGAAGAGCACTCGCTCGATTTTTACACCTGGGAAATGTACCGGTCCTACCTGATGAGCTACCTCGACTGGGCAGTCTCCCCACCCAACCGCGACGGCTGGGTTCTCCAGCGCGACAGCCGCACGGGCAAGCTGAATCGCTACGAACGCGATCACAATTACCTGAAGGAATACATTCCGTTTTTCGATACCGCTTTCATTTATACCGAAGGCCCCGGGCTGTCCCACTGGCTCGATTTTGAAAAGGGTATTCAGCTGTTTGCCGGCAAAAGCGGGGCGATCGATTACACGAGCTTCGATGTGTTTCCGCTCACCGCCGATGAACGACCCGAGGATGCCTATGACCGGGTCTGTGCCACGCCTCCATTGACACCGAAAACCGCTGTCACCCGGATTCACCACGAAAACGGATATCTCTACGACCTGCAGACCGGCCGCATCACCAACGACCCGAAAATTCCAATCTGGAGCCTGCAAATGCCCCTGACCGACATCGCTCCCGAATTCGCATCGTTTTTTGAATCGTAACAGGCACGGCACGATCGAACAGGGTCGGTTCGCCAAAACAATCCGGTTGGGAGCACGACTTGCCCGCTGCAGAGTATGGTCGTATATTCTTTTTCACGCCAATTTTTGAAGGTGTGAAATATCCCCTAAATTATGGCCTGAATCACCCCGTTGGCCGGAATTTTAAAATCTCTCGATGCAAAGTTGGTTCACGTTTGAACTGAATAGTGCGAATTGCCGCGTGGAAGGCATCGATACCCACAAAACTCTGGCGCAATTTCTCGCTGATCGGGGAACCTGGCCGGGCGGACGCGGATTTTCGCCGACGGATCCGTGGGCGGGAGGCGATCCGATTCTGATGGCGAGCCTGGATGGCCTGGGACGGCCAAAATTTCGAGCTGTTGATGCGGGGCTGCTTCTATTGCCGATGGCGGCCGGACAACATTTGTGGACCTGGGACGCAGTCCGGTTGACCGAACCGGAGCATCCTGTGGTGAAAGCCGTGCAACTTGCCGCTGCCGAGTGCGGTCCGCGCGCAGAGGCCCGGCTGGGAATCTTGTTGCTGGAAGGATATTACCGGCGGGATTTGCGCCGCATCGGGCAGGTACGCGAGCAACTCGACGGCGTGGTGTCCCGCACGGCGAACTGGCGGGCCATCGAGCGAATCGCCCGGGCAGTTTTCGCGAAATCAGAGCGCAACCGCCACGAAGCGGAACAGGAGGCTCGATCCTCCGGCATGGAAAAGCTGATTCGCCAGGGCCGCATCGATTCGTCTCACGACACGCTTTCCCGGCAACTGGTGGCTTTTTTCCCGGAAAACGATGAGGACCTCAGCTATGTCGATGAATCAAAGCGGCGTTTTTACAGGCCTCAAACCCTGGTGGAACTGCTCCAGTTGAAAAAGCAATATCCCGATGCGCAAATCATCGCCGGAGGCACCGGACTGGGCCTGTACGCCGACGCGGTGGAATGGCCGGCCCTGATTTCGACGGAGGACGTGGCGGAATTGCGCGCGGTTTTGATCGGGGAGGATCAATGGGAAATCGGAGCGGCTGCATCCCTGACTTCTGTCGGGGAGATAGTCGGTCGGGGCTGCGCGCCTTTCGCGAAAATTTTGAAACGCTTCGCTTCGCGCTCTGTCCGGAACCGCGCGACGCTGGGAGGCTACCTCGGGTCCGCTTCGGCGGAGGGTCAAATTGCGCCACTGCTGATTGCCCTGGATGCCCGGGTCCATCTCGCTTCCCCCGACGGCGAACGGGACGCGCCGATCAATCAATTTTATACCGGCGATGGCAAAACGATCCTGCGTCCCGGCGAACTGATCCGCAGCGTCACCGTGCCGCGCTTCAACGAAGCCGTTCTTGAGGCACGGGGCAGCAAGTTTCGCCTCTGCGACGCCTACATCACGTCACGCCGTCGAGGGCTGTGTGAGCCGTTCGTGACTGGTGGATTCGCGGTGGAATTCGCCGCTGACAAAACAATTCGGAAAGCATGGATCAGCTATTCCGGAGTTTCCGACCGTCCCGTCCGGGCGAGAAAAGCCGAAAACGAGTTGGCCGGACGCAAGTGGAACGAAAAAGCGATTATGCAGGTTCTCCCGTCCGTGATCCAAGAAATCAAGATCACGTCTAATGACCGCGGCGATGAAGATTACCGCCGGCAATTGATCATCACCCTGTTCCAGAAATTTTTCTACCAGCACCCCACCATCGAGGACGAAACACCGATCGAACTCGGGGCCGCCAGCGAATTCGCCGTTCCGGCTCAGCCGTTTTTCGATGCGATGCAAGCCGTTGATTGAATGGACTCCTCCGAATGAAAGAAGAAGACGAAAATGCCTCTTCCGGCGACTCCAATCCCCAAATCACTCCCTTCCCGCTGGAAAGCACGGAAGCTGCCGGGGTGCGGATAGAAACAGCGGAGGGTGAAGACCCGTTTGAGGTCGGGGAAGACTCGACCTTCGGACCCGTCCGGACCGAAGGGGAGGATCTGGTCGTTTCTCTCCTGCTCAGCCCGCATGCAGCTGCCTCGATCGCCCGCAAAAACGGAGCTGCCGCCCGGGATATCGAAGGGGTCGAAGCCGTCCTGTTTTCTGAAGACCTCGGTCGAAAGAAAAACCGCCTGAACCCCCGGCGTCCCGACGATGCGATCCTGGCGGAAGACGAAGTGACGTATTGCGGGCAACCGGTCGCCATCATCGTGGCCTGCGACGACGCCACCTGCCGCGAAGCGCGAAACCAAATCGAGATCGACTATCACCCGGCTCCCGGAATCCTTTCAGTCGAGCACGCCATGGCGATGCAGAGTTTTCACGACGGCGAACGCGTCATCCAGCGTGGCAACGCAACGGAAGTACTGGACTCGACTCATGCCGATCAAATTCTCGACGGAACTTTTTCCATCACCGGTCAGCTCCCCGGCACCCGACCGCCCGGGGTGCGGGTCAACTACCGGCCCGGCGATCGTGGTATCACGCTTGAACTGCGAACGGAGTCGCCCGGCATCGTCCGCTCCGCTGTCGCCGCCGCTCTGGATCTCCCCGAAAGCGAAGTCACCGTCGAACCGCACCCGCTGGAAAATAACGGAGCAGCTCGCGAGATGGAGACCGCTTTCATCTCCGTGATCGCCGCTCTCGCCGCAAGCCGGTGCAGGTGGTCCACCCGCCTCCGACTCGATTCCACCGAAAACGCGCTCCTGATGGGGCGGCGCCACGGAGTTCACGCCACGTTCAAAGCCGCTTTCGATCGGGAATCCGGCTGCATTCGGGCTGCCGACATCCGCTTCGCCATGAACGGCGGCCCTGCCGTTGAAGACTCGGATACCATTCTCGATCGGGCGCTGCTTCATGCCGACGGCTGCTACCACATCGCCGATTTCTGCGCGCGCGGCATCCTGTGCAAAACCAGCACCGCCACCTGTTCCACCCTCCCCGGCGAAGGGACCGCGCAGGGAATCTGGGTGATGGAGGAAATGATCTCCCGGATAGCCGCACACCTCGATCTTCCCGCCGAGACCGTGCGCGAAGCCAATTTCTACCGGGATTCCGGCACAAATAACACGACTCATTACGGCCAGACCGTCACCGGGGCAGCCATCCAACGCGTCTGGAAACAGGCTCTCCGTCGCTCCTCCTTCGACGAACGTCGGGCAGCCATTCACAAGTGGAACCAGTCGAACGCCAGCTTCAAACGGGGCATCGGCGTCATTCCACTGAAAATGGGCATTGGTGATCCACGGTCGGACCGAAATTTCGGCACGGCCCAGATCCAGATCTTTCCAGACGGATCCATTCGCGTCTATCCCGGTTACGTCGAAACCTTCGACGGGCTCACTTCGCAGATCCAAAATGAAGTTTCTGCCAGCTTTGGAATCGAGCGGGAAGACGTTCACGTTTCACCCGGAAATCCACAGACCACTCCGTTGATGACCAACCGGATCGGAGTCGACACCACGGGGCTGATTTTGAAAGCCGTGGCAGACGCCGGGGAAAATCTGAAGGAACAACTCCGTACCGTCGCTCTGCAAATGCTGGCCTCACGCGGAAACATCGAGATTGAGCTCGAAGCCATCCAGTTTGAGAACGGATGCGCAGGGGTTGGAAACAATCCGGAATCCAATCGCACCCTCACCTTTTCCGAACTGATTGATGGAGCCATCCGGCGCCGCATTAATCTCACCGGAGTCGGATTTTATCGCGCTCCCAATCTCTGGTGGGATCCGGAAGTCGGAGCCGGCTGGCCTTTCTCCTCCTACTCTTACGGAGCTGCCGTCGTCGAAATTCAGATCGACGCCTTCACCGGCGAGATCGACGTGATGCAGCTGGATTTGGTTCACGAAGGAAGCCCTGCTCCCGACCAGAGCGATCGCGACGAAGCCCAGATCATGCGGGCTTTCGCCCAGGGCCAGGGTTGGCTGCTGAGCGAACCCTTTCTTTTTTCCGACGACGCCCGGGCGAACATGACGATCGGCGAAGAGGGAATCCCCGGGATCAGCGACGCCCCGCTTGCCATCGAGATCGACCGACTCCGGCCCAATGGTGAATTGTCAGTTGCCCCCGGTGCACCCTGTGCCGAAGCTCCGCTGGTTCTCGCGCTCGCCGCTCGCGAGGCCATCCGCGATGCCATCCTGTCTTTCGCCGGAAAAAATGCCGGCAAACTGACCATTGACCTCCCCTTCCCGTCCGGTCCGCCGGAAGTTTTGAAAACCCTCCGCGAGGTCAGCCATCAACTCGCTGAAATCGCCAAGGCAAAACGGTACGAAAAAGAATCAAAAGCCGTGCCGAACACGCGGGGTCCGGAGCAGAAAAACGCCGGGTGACGGGTTTTTCGAACCAACAGATTACGTTCGCTGAACAGACTCTGTTCATTCGTTCCGGCCTTCTAGATTCGTCCGGAAGACGAACGATTTTCATCATCGAGCCCCGTCCGCAATTGTTGCAGATTCCGGATCGCCTCGGGTTTCCGGCCGCCTTCCACCCATCGTCGCGGGAGGATTCTCGTAAAAAATTTCTGCGTTCGTGTCATATTAACTTGGCAAAATCCGACCAGGTTGGCTTAGGCGCAAGTCGTGCCCGGGTCACTTCGAGCGAGGCCGTCTGTGCAGCGTCTTCGCCCGGTCCGGAGCGGCGAATGTTTTCGCCGAGCCACGGATCGTGACAAAACCTTGAACTTTGCCGAATACGGCTCAGATGGCCGAGATAAAAACCGGTTCTGATTCTCATAATTCGGAATAGCTTTCAGGCCCGCGAAATTTTTCTGAATTTTCCGCATTTGTTCAGGCATTTTGAAAATATTATCACATTATTTATTGTAATTATGAAAATTTTATCGTTTACTACCACAATTCCCTCCCTCATTCCCGACAATTCAAAGAATGAGTGCCAACACACCCAAACCCCTCGTCTCCATCAATTCGCTTTCCTCCATTTTCAGGGGGTTCTGCTCCGTAATCTTTGCAGTTTCCGCCCTGATTCCCTGCTCCAACACGACGGCGCAGACGACCTACCAAATCGATTTTGAAACCGATCAAGACGGAAACCCGATGACCGCTGGAGTCACCGACCTTCGCGTAGTGAACCCCTACAACGAATTGTTCGGAACCGCTTCGGGCGTCCATCTTTCCACCAACAGCCCGTCCAACCGCCCACTGAACCTGTACGATTCCGAAGGCACCGGCGGGGCCGATACCGATCTGGAAAGAAGCCACGGCGGCACCGGCGACTGGGACGGAGGAAATCTCACGGCAACCGTCCTGGGACAGCCTGAAGGCTACATCCTGGAGAATCTCCTCATCATCAACACCAACACGAATATTTCCGTTCCGAACGATCATGGTTCGGGTGGAACCCTGACCCTCAATTTCGATATCGCGCTCTCCAGCTTTGGATTCGAATTCGTAGACCTCGACTCCGGCCTCAATGCCACCCTGGTTTTTACCAACACCGCAACCAGCAATAGCCAGTCCATTTCGTTCGCCGATTTCGAACAGGGAAGCGGCAGCATCCATGAAACACCCAACGTTCTTTTTGGCGACCGCCATGCCAACCGCGTCCTCGGCATCGAAGCATCTGAACTGGGTCTGGCCCAGTTCGACAAGGTCGACTTTGTGATGACTTCCAGCGGCGGCATCGGAACCGTTGAATTTCAGACAGTCCCCGAGCCCTCCTCGGCGATCCTCCTGCTTTTCGCAGGATTCTATCTCCTCTCCGCTCGCCGCCCACGGACTCAGCCTCAAGCGCGGTAACCGTCAATATTGATCGACCGCCCACGATCCAACAGGGTCTGTTCATCGAACGGACCCTGTTGGATCGTTTTTCTTGAGCAATTCCTCTTTCCCCAGTCTGCCTGCGCTCATCTCCCGGCGCTACGGCATCGATCTTTACCGAATCCAGATCGACGACGGAAATGAACCCGCCAAGGCTGCCTGCCTGAAAAATATCGAACTGGTCAAAATTGATTTTCAGCCGCTGTTCATTCGTGAACGCGGACTTTTCGCCACCACGAATTCGTGAAAGGATCGATTCCTTCCATGAAATCGATTGTTTCCGTCTCCCTTTCCGTTCTTCTTCTCCTCACCTGCAGCTGCAGGGAAAATTCCGATCCGTCTCAACCGTTGGGCTCAATCCAAATCGATTCCGTTCCGCTGGAGGGAACCGTCCTGTTTCTCGGGGACTCGATTACGCATGCGGGTCATTACATTACCGATATTGAAGCTGTCCTGCGGGCAGGTGGCGATTTAGAAACGGAATTGATCAACCTCGGCCTGCCGAGCGAGACTTGCACCGGACTCTCGGAACCGGATCATCCGTTCCCCCGGCCAAACGTCCACGACCGGATCGATTCGGCGCTGGAGAAGGTGAAGCCGGACCTCGTTTTTGCCTGCTACGGGATGAACGACGGAATCTATCACCCTTTTTCGAGAGACCGCTTCGCCGCTTACCAACAGGGAATTGAGGCGATTATCGAAAAGGTCAACGCTGCCGGCGCGAAGTTGGTTTTGATGACCCCTCCCCCTTTCGATCCGGAGCCGTTGCGTGCGAAAAACAAGCTGCTGCCGGCTCAGACAGATCAGGATTTTGCCTGGTTTCAGATTTACGAAAGTTACGACACGGAGGTACTGGCAAAATACGCGGAATGGATTTTGCAGCAGCAGGGGCGGAGTGACATCGCCGGCGTGATCGACCTTCGCTCGCCCGTGCTGGAGGCGGTCGAGGAAGGGCGGAAAGCGGATCCGGATTTCACCTACTCGAATGACGGCGTTCATCTGAATGCCGAAGGCCACGAGATTCTCTCGCAGGCGATCCTGGCTGCGTTTTCCAAAACTCCGGAAAGCCCCATCGATTCGGAGGACCGTTCGCGAATCGCGAAGAAACAGCAAATTTTGCACAATGCCTGGCTGAGTCATGTTGGCCATACGCGTCCGGGTGTGGCTCCGGGCCTGCCGCTGGAGACAGCGCGGATCGCGGCCCAATTGGTCGATTCAGGCGAAAACCCGCAGAAACTGTCCAATGGTGTCGATTTGAAAAACTGGGAGGGAGACGAATCGATCTGGACGGTCGAGGACGGGATGATCGTCGGCCGCAATAACGAGCCGGTTCCTTCGAGCACCTATTTGTTCACGAAAAAACCCTACCGCGAGTTCCGGCTGATTTTTGACGTGAAACAGACCGTGTCACCCGATCACTCGACGATGCATTCGGCCGTGGCCGTGCTGGGCGAGCGTTTCACGGACAAGGGTGATAATGACTTCGGATTTAAAGGCCCGTTGTTGATGTTCTGCCACGACTGGGGAATCTGGGATGCCTATCGCCGCAATCGGATTGAGCCGGCCGGCCAGAAAGGCGGGCTCCGGATCGAGGCCGAGCGCAAGGGCGACTGGAATCGCTGTGAGGTCCTCCTGAAGGGAAACCGCATTCGATTCGTGGCGAATGGCGAGCTGGTTTTTGATTTCACGGACGATCCGGAGATGCTGCAGAAATCCCCGATCGGCCTGCAGATTCACAGCAACCAACGTCCGCAGGAGTATCGGTTTCGCGGGCTGATTTTGTGCGAGAACCCGGGGGAGGAATTGGTGACGCTCGGCCAGCAGCAGTAAAAATGGCGGACAGGGTGGGATTCGAACCCACGGTAGAGTTTCCCCTACACACGCTTTCCAAGCGTGCT
>JABDJT010000246.1 GCA_013003335.1 Verrucomicrobiales bacterium
TCCTTGGGCTGGTTCCAGTGACGGCCCGAGTGACCGGTTCGCTGACAATACAGCCCCGTCAGGAGGGAAGCCCGCGTCGCTCCGCAAACCGCGTTGTTGTAAAACTGGCGAAACCGCAGTCCGTCTTTCGCGAGCGAATCGATCGCCGGCGTCGGAATTTCCCCGCCATAACAGCCGACATCCGACCAACCGAGATCGTCGGCCATGATGAGAATGACGTTCGGTTTTTCCGTAGCTTGGCTGGAGATAGCAAAAGCGGCGACGAGCAGGAAAAACTGGATTCTCATAAAAACGAATGAACAGGGTATGTCCGACGAATCAACCCTGTTGGTTCGTTTGGGCCACGTTTGCGGGATTCCCATTCCGGCATACAGCGTATAGTTTGCCGGCCATGAGATTGATTCAAGTTCTGTGTCTGTTAGGCCTCATATCCGGCGTTCCCGCCGTTTCCCAGGATGCGGCTCCGGTGCAGAAAACGATCGACCTTCTCAAATCTTCCGAAGCATTCCAGTCTGTGCTGTCGCGGAAAAATTCGCAGACGGGTGCGCCGGAAGAGGCGTTCGATTTTCGGGAGGACGGGAAATTGCGGATTACCGGGAAAGGCTGGGGTTACCTCCGGACGAAGGAAGCGTATCGCGATTACCATCTCGTTGCGGAATTCAAGTGGGGTGAGCACACCTACGGAGTCCGGGCGGATGGCGCGCGGGACTGCGGGATTTTCGTTCACGTGAACGGGACGGACGGCGCATTCAAGGGAAGTTGGGCGGCAGGTGCAGAAGTGCAGTTGCTGGAATCGGTTTCGGGAAATATCAGTTTTCTCCAAACGCGCGAAACTCCGTGGACGGTGGACGGAAAGGCGATCGAAGGGGACCGTTTGCGGGTTGAAGGTCAGGCGTGGGATCCGGAATGGAAAGACGTGAAAGGCTGGCACACGAGGGCGAACGAAATCGAGTCGAATTTTGGATACTGGAACCGGATTGAGGTGATTTGCGAAGGCGATTCGATCCGGGTGATTCTCAACGGCCAGCCGGTCAATGAAGTGAAAGGCGTTTCGCCGGGTTCGGGCCGGATTGCGATCCAGAGCGAGCTGGCGGAGTGCTGGTTCCGGCGGTTGGAGTTGTTTCCGATCGGAAAATTCACTGAGAAATGGGAAGCCGAAGCTCTGCCCACGGACACCGGTTATACGGCGACGGGCGACTCGATTTTGCCGCGGGATTTCCCGCTTTCCCCGGAAAAAAGCCGCGATTCCTGGGAGATTGACGGCAATTACGAACTGCAACTGATCGCCAGCGAACCTCTCGTTTGTGATCCGGTGGATGTGGTGTGGGACGAAAGGGGGCGCATGTATGTCGCCGAGATGCGCGATTACCCACTGCCGGCTGACGCAGGTGAAAAGCTTTCCCGTATCCGGCTTCTGTCGGACGAGGACGGCGACGGCATAATGGACAAAGCGGTGACCTGGGCGGATGATCTGGATCATGTGCAGGGGTTGCTCCCGATGACCGGTGGAATTCTCGCGACGACGCGGACCTCGATCCTGTTTCTCCGCGACGTGGACGGCGACGGCGTGGCAGAAATTCGCAAACCGCTTTTCGAAGCCAACGAACCACGACACAACCAGCTCCAGGTTTCCTCGCCGCGCTGGGGGGTCGACAACCTAATTTATTTGAACAACGGGCTCGACCTGAAAGAGATTTATCCCGCCGGTGAGCCGGACAAAAAGCTTTCGATCGCGCGAGCCAACCTGAGCCTGAACCCACGCACGATGGAATTGCAGCCTGTGAGTGGATACGGTCAGTTTGGCGCGACGCAGGATGACTGGGGCCGACGGTTTGCCTGCAGCAACCGGAACCCGGTGATGTTTTCCATCATGCCGCTGTGGGCCGTGAACCGGAACCCGTTCGATCACATCACCCAGGGGCATGTGGATGTCGCGCCGTCGGGTGAGGCATCGAAAGTTTATCCGTTCGAATTGAGCCACACCACCTCGATCGCCCACGCCGGCACTCATACCGCCGCGTGCGGGCTTGGGATTTATCGTGGCGACTTGATGCCGGATTTAAACGGCAATGTGTTTGTGCCGGAACCAACCGCCCAGCTGATCACCCGTTCCATTTTGAAACCGACTGGCGGAAGCCTGGTCGCGGAGCGGGTTGGAGAGAAGCGCGACTTTCTCGTTTCCTCCGATGAATGGTCGCGGCCGGTGAACGTTCGCAACGGTCCCGACGGGGCTTTCTACATCTGCGACATGTATCGGCGCTTTATCGATCACGCCCGGTTTTTCCCGGAGGAATTTTCCAAAGCTCACTACATGCGCGCGGGATTTGACCAGGGGCGGATTTACCGGCTGGCACCCAAAGGATCGAAACCGAAAAAAATCGAGCCACTTCCCGAAGAAGAATCCGGATTGGTGGGAATGTTGGGGTCGAAAAATGCGTGGAACCGGATCCATGCTCAGCGCCTGCTGATCGAGCGCCAGCCGGAAGGGATCGACAGACCGGTTCACGCCGTTTTTGAAAGCTCGGAACTTCCCCAGGGCCGCCTTCACGCAATGTGGACCCTTGATGGCCTGGGTAAGCTGACAACGGACGATGTGTCCCGCGCTCTCAACGATCCGCACCCCGGCGTGGTTGAGAACGCGATCCCGCATTCCGATGCGGAAAATCACCGGAAAGCCGTTTATGAGATTGCAGAGTCGGGGCAGGATCGGGCGCAGTTTCGGGCACTGCTGGAAATCGGTTACGATCCTTCGCCGGAAACGACGGCTCTGTTTCAAAAAGTGCTCCACAATGAGGGCGGTCTGCAGCATCCCTCCATTCGTGACGCGATCCTGACGGGATCCGAGGAGCGGGCTGGCGAGATTTTAGCCTTCATGCTGGAAAATCCGATTGAGATCGCGACGGGAGTGCCGCCCTCCGTCGAAGAACGCACTGCCGGCTACCAGGAATATTCCAGCGCAGTGGCGGCCCGCGGAAACGAAGCCGAACTGGCCCGCGTGCTCGATGCTCTCGCCAAAGTCGAGAACAACGAGTTTCGTTTCGCCTTCGCCAACGGAATGTCGGAAGGGCTTCGAAAAACCACCTTGAAAACCAAGTCGCTGGCCGCCTTCATCGCATCACCGCCTGAAGCCTGTGCCGGAAAAGTGGAGACGCTGAAAGAAATCGTCGATTCTGCCGAGCAGGTCGTCGTCGACGAATCAAGGCCCGATTCCGAACGTCTTGCAGCGATTCCGCTCGCCAGCCAGCAGGCCTTCGAAACCTACAAAGTTCTCGCCGAGAAACTGATTGCACCGACCACTTCTCCTGCGATCCAGCAAGCAGCCGTTCGGGCTATGAGCCGTTTCAATCGCGACGACTTGGCGGAATTTTTCTACGCCCGCTGGGATAACCTCAGCATCCCCACACGCCGTAACGCAGTGACCCTGCTGGCATCCGGGAACACGCTCATTCCATTGATGAAAAAAATGAAGGCGGGTGAAATCAACCCGCAGTTGATGGAGCCGATCAAGCGCTGGAGTTACGGGCGTTCCAAGAACGAGGAGATCAAGCAGCTCGCGCTTGATTTGTATGGCAAGACGGATGCCGATCGGGCCAAGCTGATCGCCGAGTATCGCGAAGTTCTGGAAAGCGACCGCACCCCCAATCTCGAGAACGGGAAAGCAGTCCTCACGAAAGCCGCGTGCATTACCTGCCACCGGATTGGCGGTGAAGGCGTGGCAGTTGGTCCCGATCTCGCGGACGTGAAAGTCAAACCGCCCATCGCAATTTTGACCGATATCCTCGATCCGAATCGGGCTGTCGAAGAACGGTGGGTCAGCCACACCGTGACCGGTCCGGACGGCACGCCTTACACCGGGATTATTACGGGCGACGACAATACGAATATCACGATCAAGATGCCCGGCGGTCTGGTGCAGACGATTCCCCGCGACCAGGTCCAGAAAATCGAAACCACCGGCGTTTCCCTGATGCCGATTGGGCTGGAAGGCGCGATTTCAAAAGAGGATATGGCCGACATGATCTCCTTTTTGAAAGCCCGGTAAGAAAACGAATCAACCGGGTTGGTTCGGTAAACAGACCCTGTTCGTTCGTTTTTCGCGCAACCTTTGGCCGAAAATCTGTCAGGATATTGTGTCGTGGCGGATTTTTTGACCAACTCGAACGGTGGGCAGTTTCACACCACCTGCTGGACGCAGGTGCTGAAAGCCCGCGGTGACTCGGAGGCTTCGCGGGAAGCTCTCGGTGAGCTGTGCGAGGATTATTACGAGCCGGTCATGGCGTACCTGAAACGGTCAGGTTTTGACCGGGACGGCAACGCCCGCGATCTCGCGCACGGTTTTTTCGAGGATTTGCTGGGCGGAAACCGTCTCGAACGGCTGGAGCGAGAAAAAGGACGGTTCCGATCCTATCTGCTGGGAGCGCTGAAGCATTTTCTGTCTCATCAGCGGGCGAAAGCCCGCGCGGAAAAGCGGGGCGGCAGCGCGAAAGAATTTTCCCTCAATGAAACCGGAGCCGGGGAAATCGCGAGCCGATCCGAATTGCCGCCGGACGACTGGTTCGATCAGCAGTGGGCTCTCGCACTGCTGGGTCGGGCACTGACTTCGGTTGAAGAATCCTGTCGCGCGAACGGAAAGGAAACGCAGTTCCAGCATCTCAGTCCATGGCTGACTGGAGAGGCGGAGCATGGAGATCAGGCGGAGTTGGCGGAACGGGCCGGGATTCCCCCGAATACCTTGAAAAGCACGATCCACCGACTGCGTCGGCAATTCCGGGCGGCTGTGAAATCGGAAATTGTCCGGACGCTGGAAGATCCGGCGGACGTCGAGGCGGAAATGGAGGCGCTTTTCGCAGCTTTGAAACAGTCATGAAAAAATTGTGCAACCATTCGCGACGGATTGGTCAGGAAAGGGGTGATGAGCGAAAAATCTGAAACTGAAAGCCCGGAAACCTGCCCGAAATGCGGTGCGGAAAAACCGGGCGGTGCGCCGGGCGGTTTGTGCCCGGTCTGCCTGATGGCCGAGGCGATGGTGCCAACGGCTGACGGTGAAGGCGAGAGGCAACGTCCGGAACCGCCGGACCTGGAGACCGTGCAGGCCGCGTTTCCGCAGCTCGAGATCCTGGAATTGATCGGCGTCGGCGGAATGGGAATGGTCTACAAGGCCCGTCAGACATCGCTCAATCGGGAAGTCGCATTGAAATTACTGGCGCCTCATCGCGACCGGGAAGCAGGATTTTCGGAAAGGTTTACCCGCGAGGCGCAGGCGCTGGCGGCGATGAATCACCCGAACATCGTAACCGTTCATGACTTTGGCCAAGCCAATGATTTTTTCTTCCTGCTGATGGAATTTGTCGACGGGGTGAACCTGCGGCAGGCGATGAAAGCCGGGAAATTCACGCCCGAGGAGGCGCTCGCAATCGTCCCGCCCATCTGTGAAGCGCTGCAATACGCTCACGACCGCGGGATCGTCCACCGCGATATCAAACCCGAAAATCTGCTGCTCGATAAAGACGGTCAGGTCAAAGTCGCCGACTTCGGGATCGCCCGGATTTTGCACGAGGACGAGTCCGACATTGGTGAAGCGGAGCAGGAGGAAATCGATTTTTCGCTGACGGCCGGGACCGCTCTCGGTACACCGAATTACATGGCACCGGAACAGGCGGACACCCCCGAAACGGTGGATCACCGGGCCGACATTTATTCGCTCGGCGTGGTATTTTACGAAATGCTGACCGGTGAGCCTCCTTCAGGTCCGCTGCGGCCTCCATCATCCCGAGTCGCGGTCGATGTTCGGCTGGATGAAATCGTTCTGCGTGCGCTGGCGGATTCGCCGGAGTTGCGCTGGCAGTCGGCCACTGATTTGCGGACGCAAGTGCAAACCATTGTGGAGAATCAGCTGGCTCCGACACCGGTAGGCGGGGTCGATCCGGGGGCAGAGACCGTTTCAGCGGTGGTTCCTCCAAAAAAATCGAGGCCGGGAGAGGGGTTTCGCTGGGCAGGGATTATCCTGTCACTGATTTCCGTTCCGGCGCTCCTGGTTGGGCTCGTCGCCCTGGCCGCCGTTTGGGATGATCCGCACTGGAACCCGATTTTCTGGGAAGCGATTTTCGTCGTGGGAAGCTGGATCCTGGCCTTGTTTTTCCCGATTGCTGCCGGGTTCTGTTTTTGGAAATGGATCGGCAAACAGGAAAAAGATCATCGTTCCAATGCGATTCGATTTGCGAGTGGAGTCGCGCTGGCGGTGGCGTCGATTGTCCTGCCGGTTGTGCTGATCGGCGGATTGGTCTGGAATGCGCAGAACAGTTCCAAAGAATCGATTGCGCGAATCAAATCTCAGAGTGCCATGTTGCAATCGCAGCAAAGAGAATATCAGGTGGCGCTTTCCCGAATGTCGGAATTGGGAAGCGAACTGGCGCGGAATGACTTCGCCAGTGAAGCCGACCGGCAGGAGGTGGAGGGCAAACTGGAGGAACAACAGAGCGCGGTCAGTGAAGCCAAGCATCGCCTGAACGAGGCGCAAGCTGCTCTTCAAACCAGCGACGTCTCTGCGGCTATCCCCGGCGCATGGCCGCTGATCCTGTCCGGCCTCTTCGGTCTGAGTCTTGCCGTCGGTGCGCTGATCCTGCTGGCTCGATCGGCTGGCGGAGTTGCATTCGGTTGTGGACTGCTTGTCCTGCTCCTGTTTTCCGGACTCATGGTCCTTTTCCTGTCAATGGCGACCTACCGTGCGACGGGGGTTTCCGCCGCGGAGATGCAACGGGAAACGACGCGCCGAATCGAATCCCGCAGCGACCGGGGCGAGGTTGCCATCCAGATCAAACCGGGCACACCGGCTTTCACGATGCGCGGGGCTCAATCCTCGGTTCTGACGTTTCAATTTCAGTTCCTGGAAAAATCCGGGGATTGGGACCTCTGGCAGGTGACGCGATACACAGAGCCGGATTCTGCCCGTTCCGACGGGGTTACCAGCCGGGTAATGAGCCCGGGGCAATTCGTCAAAATCCCGCTGCGTGGCTTGAATCTGACGCCGGAGGACATGGATGCGGTGACCAATCAGTTGCAGCAAATCGACGGCGGCCTGTATCGACTGAAACCGGGAATCACGATCCGCATCCTGAATTTGAGAGATTCGGATGGAAAAAGGGCGGAAGTGGAGTTGGAGATCAGGCCTGCCTCTCAGCCATCCTCAACCCCGAAACATCTAATTTACATTCGCGAAGTCGATTCCAAGCCGGGGAAGGGAACATTTACCCTGGCCTGGAATGAAATTCAGTCCGTCGGCGGAATGGACCTGGTGCTCGAAATATACGAAGCCGGAGTTCAGGTTCGCAGTGATGACAAATTAACGGGAAAACTTTTCAACGACGTTCAGTCGGAAGCACCGATTCCGTTTTCCCGACGGATTTTGCCCGGTGGGGGCTCGATGCAATTTGAGTTTCAGCCCTTCACGGCAATCGACCCATCCGGAACGATTGTCGTCGATTCGTTTTCTCCCCTGGAAGTTCCATCCGGCGAATTCGTGCCGCTGTTTCAGTTCGAAGACCCCTCCGGGCGTCGGTCCTGCGCCATCCTGCGGATGCTTCCAGAGGAAGAGGCGAAGGAGATTCCCCGGGAGAACGAATGAACAGGGATGGTTTTCCGATCCAACCTTGTTGGTTCAAAGTCACGACTTTCTCCGCCAGGAAGGTGTGTGTCCGGCCTTTTCAAGCTGCCTGGCAGCCTTTGTCAGGATTTTCGCCGCGGCGCGGGGTTTTCCAATCGAATCGACTAGGGTGGCATAATTTTGCATCACCACTTCATACAATTCGGGATCGTCGTCGATTGCCTGTTTCAAAATCTTTGTCGCCTCTTTGTAGAGCGGTTCGGCCTCTTCCAATTCGTCCATTTGATGGCAAACAACGGCGAGATTGAAGGCGGACTGGCCAATATCGATATCCTTTTTCGGAAGGAGCCGCCGCCGCATCGCGAGGGCCTTTTCGTGCCGGATCCTGGCGCCATCCAGCTCGTCGGCTACAAAGTAGAGTGTGCCGAGATTATTGTGAACGAGTGCTTCCTCGATCTCGCGGTCCGGTAATTCGGAAAAAATCTCGACGGCGCGCAGATACATCTGCTCGGCCTCCTCGTACTGTTTCCGGTTCCGGTAAATCATTCCGAGGTTGTTCGACAAATTTGCGACTGTTTCCAGGGGGACTGGATCGCTGTGTTGCAGGACATCGAGGGCTTCCTCGAACAGCGGGGTGGCTTCGTCTTCGTTCCCCTGCAAATCGAGCGCCGAGCCGAGATTTTGTTTCACTTCGGCGATAGAAATCTGGTCCTGGGGACGATCCCCGTGGACTCCGAATTCGAGTGCCTCGCGGAGCAGGGATTCCGCTTCTGGCAGTTTCCCGACCAATAACTTGGCCCGCCCGGCGAGAGCCACGGCTTCGAAATACGAATCCGCTTCCCCGGGATCGGAATCCGGCTCGCCGGCCGACCGGGTCAGCTTCAAAATGCTGTCAGCAACCCGTTCGAGACGCTCTGGATCGACCTCATAGTCATCCGCTCCCGGATCGTGCGTACCCTCGGTGAGGAAGGAGGCGTGCAGGC
Source organism: Verrucomicrobiales bacterium (assembly GCA_013003335.1). GTDB lineage: Bacteria > Verrucomicrobiota > Verrucomicrobiia > Verrucomicrobiales > DEV007 > JABDJT01. The sequence goes on from JABDJT010000246.1 coordinate 8,584, forward strand.
GCAAAACTTTGAGCAGGTGGAACTGGCCTTCGGTCATCTGGCAGATTGCAATGTAGGGAATATTCGAAAATGCTGCGTGCGACAAGGAGCGATTCAACAGGGTTGGTTTGGCGAACCGACCCTGTTCATTCGAAATCCGGTGAATCCGCACGCGGTTTTCGACTCGTAATTCCGTGTAAAAGCGGTCAGGATTGACTTTCCCAAAAACGGGTTTTCAGTCCGGCCAGAAAATTCAATCTCTGCTGTTTTATGAGCGATCACCACTCCGAGGAATCCGAGAATCCGATTGGAAAAATAATCGGGATCATTTTCATGTTTGCCGTTCCGGCCGCACTTTTGCTGATGCTGGCAATGACCGGCGCAGCCTTTGTCGGCGGTCTGCGGGCCCCGGATCCGGCAGCAGTGGAGAAAGGCGCCATTGGTCCGGGTGCTGCGGCCACCGGGAATCCAGCGGGAACCGGTGATGGCAACGCGGTTGCCACTTCTCAGATGGATCTGGGCAAAGCGGCCTACGCGACCTGCGCAGCCTGCCACGGCCCCGATGGTACCGGAATGCCGGTCGGTCCGCTGAAAATGGCCCCGAGCCTCGTCGGATCAGAAATGCTGCTGGGTGATCCGGACCAGTCTCTGCTCATCGTTTTGAAAGGAATTCAGAAAGAGACAGCCGATTACGCCGGCGTGATGGCCACCCTGGCTGCTGCGCTGGATGATGAAAAATTGGCTGCGGTTTTGACCTACACTCGCAACAGTTGGGGCAACAGCGCCCCGCCGGTGACAGTCGAGCAGGCCAAATCGGCCCGCGAGCGGTTCATGCCGATCAATGCACCCGCCGGGATCAAACGCTCGGAAATCGCGGAGATAGTGGAGGCGCATTCCGGCGAATAACGTCCCTCTGACATATTTTTCTGACGACCTCCGAATCCGAAGCGATTCGGAGGTTTTCTTTTTCAGGGCACCAGCTAGATTTCGGACGGCTACCTCATGCACATTTTCGAACTGACCGCTCTCCTGCTCGTGATCGCCGCCGTGCTCGGCTTTCTGAATGTTCGCTATCTGAAACTGCCCACGACGATCGGCATTATGCTGATCAGCCTCGCGTTTTCGCTTGTGCTGGTGGTGGCGGGGCGGTTTTTTCCGGCAATCAGTGAGAGTGCGGAGCAAATTGTCGGGCAAATCGACTTCGGAAAAACGGTGCTGAACGTGATGCTGAGCTACCTGCTGTTTGCGGGCGCGTTGCATGTTGACCTGTCGGATTTGGCGAAGCAGAAATTCATCATCGGGGTGATGGCGACGGTCGGCGTGGTGATGTCGACGTTCCTGATCGGCACGATTTTTTATTTCCTGCTACCCGTGTTCGGATTTGAAATCGGATTTTTGCCCTGCCTGTTATTCGGCTCGCTGATTTCGCCGACGGACCCGGTGGCTGTACTCGGGATTTTAAAAAAAGCCGGGGTTTCCCGCAGCCTGGAAACGAAAATCACGGGCGAATCGCTGTTCAATGATGGCGTCGGCGTGGTCGTGTTCCTGGCGCTTCTCGGTTTGGTGACGGGCGATGCCGAATTGTCCGCCGGGCACATTACTGAGCTGTTTTTCCGCGACGCGATCGGCGGAATCATTTTCGGCGCAATGATTGGGTTCATCGCCTATTTCATGCTGAAAAAAATCGACAACTACCAGGTCGAGGTCCTGGTGACTCTAGCCCTCGTCACCGGTGGGTATGTATTGGCCCATAAGCTCCATGTTTCCGGGCCGCTGGCGATGGTCGTGGCTGGATTGATGATCGGAAATCGCGGGAGACGGTTGGCGATGTCGGATACGACCCGCCGGCACCTCGATATGTTTTGGGAATTGATCGATGAGGTCTTAAACGCGCTGCTATTCGCCCTGATCGGTATCGAACTGATCGTGATCGCGGACGGGGTGACCGGCAAAACCCTGCTGCTCGGATTGCTTGCAATCGGGATCGTGCTGGCATCCCGATTCTGTGCTGTCTCGGTTCCGGTTTTGGCGCTGAAACCATTCCGGCATTTCAGCCCGGGCGCAATCAAGATGCTGACCTGGGGCGGTCTGCGTGGCGGAATTTCTGTCGCTCTTGCTCTCGCCATTCCGAAGGAGGCGGGCCGTGACGTGTTTCTTGTCCTGACCTATGTGATTGTGATTTTCTCGATTTCGGTGCAGGGACTGACCGTCGGGAAATTGTATCAGCGCCTCGCCGGGAAAGAAGCCGAAGTCACGGCGGAAAATGAATAAACAGGGTGGTTCGGCGAGCGAACCCTGTTGGATCGCAATCGGGGCTCACTCGATCAAATACTGGGACATCGCGGTTTCCACATCCATGCCGCCACGAAGCAGGGTATTGCCTTCGAAAAGTGCCGCGGGATCGACGCCCTCGCTGCCTTCCCAGTCGGATTCCGAGACCTGGCCGCTCTGGCCGTAGGCTGCGAGTGGATTGTGATAGGTCACCTGCTCGATTTGCTCGATCGTGAGCCCGCGTTCTTTCATCAACGCCGCAGTTTTGGGAACGGCGAGCGGATCGGAGATCCCCCAGTCTGCGGCGCTGTCGACCACGATGTGCTCGGCTCCGTATTCCTCCATGATTTCCACCATGCGCTGATTTCCCAGCTTTGTGTGGGGATAAATCGTGAACGCTGCCCAGTATCCACGATCGAGAACCTCTTTCACCGTTTCTTCATTGTTGTGATCGATGACGACCTTGGACGGATCGCAGCCGACGTCTTCCAGCACGTCCATCGTTCGGATCGTGCCGGTTTTCTTATCGCGGTGCGGTGTATGAATTTGAATCGGCAAATCCGCCTCCAGCGCGAGCACGGCCTGGGCGCGGAGGTATTTCTCTTCGGCGGCAGTCTGGTCGTCGAACCCGATTTCGCCGATCCCGACCACACCCTCTTTGCAGATGTAAAGCGGCATCAATTCCAGCACCTGCTCGGCGAGCTTTTCGTTGTTCGCTTCCTTCGGATTCAGTCCGATGGTGCAGTAGTGGGCGATGCCGAACTGGCTGGCGCGGAATCGTTCGAAGCCGATCAGCGAATTGAAATAGTCCTTGAAGGTCCCGACCTCGGTGCGCGGCTGTCCCTGCCAGAATGAGGGTTCGACGATCGCGGTAACCCCCGCCGCGGCCATGCGTTGGTAATCATCGGTCGTGCGGGAGACCATGTGGACGTGGGAATCGAAGAAGCGCATTGCAATAGAAGGGTTCAGTTTTGTCGTTCGAAATCTAGATCTGTTCGCCCAGGGTTCTCCACGTCAGCCGACCGTCGGCAACGTCGTCGAGAAAGGTTTTCACGCGGTCCCGGAGGTGATCGAGAATTCCCTCTTCGTCTTTCGCGACGATCAGCGCGACGGCTTCGAGGCGGCCCGGTTCATCGGTTGAAGCAACCCGTTCAAGGTCGGCGACGATCTGCGGGTTGGAAATGAAATTCGCGCAACTGCGCCACAGTTCGGGCGACACCCAGCGGCCGGCAGCCCAGCGTTCGTGGGCGTAATTGGACAGCGCTTCCGCCAGTGTCGCATTTGCGCGCAAATCGATGCCATAAATCCGGTAAAGCGGGCGGCTCATGAACAGGGCTTTCAGCACCAGTTGGTTCCAGGCTTCTTCCGGGAAGTGAGCGGAAGGGAAGGGGTTGTCCAGCGCGATGGAGTCGAATATATCGACGATGTTTGTCCGCAAACCCTCCCGAGCCAGCGGCACGAGTTCGTCCGGCTCCGGCAAAAGCGGAAAGGCGGAAAAAATGGCAACCTGCTCGCGAATGTCCGCCGTGTTCAGCAACGCGTTCAGATTTTCGAGAAAAACGGACTTTTCCTGTTCGCCGAGGACCAGCAGCAGGATCACCCGTGCGAGTCGGAATTCGTCCCAGTTGTGGATCGTGAATCCCGGAACCTCCGCATCGATCGTCTTCAAATCTTGCTCCGCTGGCTCGACGAGTGCATTTTTATCAAACCAACGCGACACGCCGGAAAATGCGTAATAGAACGGGCGCTGCTCGAATTTGTCCCGCTGGGCGTTCACCGTCTCCTCCAGCCAGTCAAAAGCTTCGGGGGAGGCGGATTGTTTGAGGATTTTCAGGAGCGAATCGACCATTGAAATGATTTTTTACGAATGAACAGGGTTTGTTCATCGAATCAACCCTGTTTGATCGGAAACAGCCGGGTTTGGCTTGCGACCGTTTCTCGATCCAAACAACTAAGAAAGCGGTAAGAATCGGCCTATTTTTTGGCATTTTTCGATCAAATTTGATAATTTTTGTAAAAATAAGATTTATTTTTTATAAAAAATTAGACAAATCTCCCGAAATCGGGTAAAGTTATGTCGAACGGGTAAACTCACTAGAGTTTCAGTTTCATTGCTTGGTTGTTGTTGTGATCAACAGGATTTAGTCAGTTCTTGAGATCCACACAAAAGAGCCTCTTCCAAACCGGGAGAGGTTCTTTTGCGTTTGGCAGACGGCGGATGTTGCGGGAAGATGTGCCACCCGCGCGAAAAGAAGCCGACGTGGCGGAATTGGTAGACGCACCGGACTTAAAATCCGTTGGTCATTGCGACCGTGGGGGTTCAAGTCCCCCCGTCGGCACTTTTTCAATCTAAGTGCGCGTGCAGTATGTTTCCGCCATCCGCCCGTGCTTGACACCCCGCCTGTGCGGTCCAAAAATCCGGTTATGCATTTGACCCGATTTTTCTCTTCTCTCTTTGCCGCTACAGCCCTGCTCGGTGGCGCCTTTCTCCAGGCGGAAAACTGGCCGAGCTGGCGCGGGCCGGCTTACAACGGATCCACGACCGAGGAGAGCGCGCCCTCGAGTTTTTCCAAAACGAAGAACGTGAAATGGGTGATTGATCTGCCCGGCACGGGGCATTCAACTCCAGTCGTCTGGGGCGACGCGGTGTTCCTGACTTCGGTGGATGAAGATGCGGGCGGTGTGGTCGCGATGCGGGTCAATGCCGCTGATGGCAAGGTCGTGTGGAGCAAGAAATACGGAGACGGAGTGAGCCAGGATAACCGCAGCACCTATGCAGGACCTTCGCCTGCAACGGATGGAAAAACGGTGGTGTTTTTCACCGGAAGTGGCGATCTGGTGGCTTACGATTTTGACGGCAACGAAAAGTGGAAAATCAATATCCAGGAAAAATACGGCCCCTTTGCCTTTGGCTGGACCTTTTCGACGTCCCCGCTTTTCCACGATGGAAAGATTTACATGCAGGTCCTGCAGCGGGATGTGCCGGCCGGTGGCCGTGGTTTTAAGGACAAAAAGAACGAGAGTTACCTTTTGGCGCTGAACCCGGCTGACGGTTCGGAGATTTTCCGCGTGATCCGGGATTCCGAGGCGCTGATGGAATCCCGCGAGGCATTCACGAGCCCGATTCCGATCACTCATGATG
>JABDJT010000251.1 GCA_013003335.1 Verrucomicrobiales bacterium
GTTCATGGCCGGGCGAAACGTCAGCGTCACCCACAAGGCCCTCGGCACGGTCCGCGTCATGAAAACCTGCGGCATGATGGGCGTGGTCGTCGGAAAAGCAGCAACACTCAGCGCCGAGCACGATTGCTCTCCACGCGACGTGTATTACCAGCACCTCCCCGAATTGATCAAACTGATGCAGCTTCCCGGACATATGCGTCGGGAGAAAATCGGGGACGAATTTACCGAAGACCCGAACCTGCCGAAAATGGAGGAGCCGGAACTGAATTACATCCCGATCAACAAGCTGAGCGGCATCGTGATCGACGACGACAAGGCGAAGATGAAGGGTAAATGGAGCCCGGGAGCCGGATTGAAAAATTATATCGAAAACGGCTATCACTACGCATCGTCCGGTTCGGGTGCGACGGCGACGTTCGAATTTGAAGTGCCGACTGACGGCGACTATGAAGTCCGGTTCGCCTGCCAACCGCACGAAAATCGCTCCTCTAAAACACCGGTGACCGTTCATTTCGCCGGTGGCGAAAAAACCGTGACGTTGAATCAGAAAGTCGCCCCGCCACTGCAATACGGCTTTTACACCCTCGGCATTCACCCGTTCAAAAAAGGTGAAACAGGTAAGGTCGTCGTTTCGACCGAAGGCATCGACGGCAATGCGCACATCGACGCCGTGCAGGTATTGAAGCAGAAATAAGCGACCGCAAAAACGAATCACTTTGGTTCGTTCCATTTGGAATGGCACAGCCATTTTGGTTGTTATGGCGGGCTTTTTCCGTTATAAATCCTGCCAACACGACGAACAGAGACAGACGAGAAGATGAAACTTTCGGGGGCAGCAGCAACAATTCAGTTCACGGCGATACTTTTTTTGGCAGGAGCGGCCACCACGTTTCTTTCCGCGCAGGATTCCGGAAACGAAAGCGTAGACGGCCAGCAGAAAACCGCTTCCATCGCGCCGACAATGCCGGTGCCGAAGTTGCCCTACAACATGCCGAAAACCCTCTTCGTGCCGACGGCCGAAAGCAGCCGGGACCGATACAATTCCGAGATGGCACGGTCAGTCGCGAGTGCCCGGCAGGCTCGCCAAACGAAAGAAAACGCGTCCCTCGCCGTGCAGAAACCGATGGCCAAGGTGCCGACCAGGCAGGAATATTTGAAATGGAGCCAACCGGAAAACAGCCTGCGCGTCACCGTTAAAGATGGCGACGGACGCGGCAAGCCGGGTGAGTCCAAACCGGTCACGGATCTTCTGGGCGTCTCGGGGGACCAGGTGCGCCCCAGCGCCGAAGCCAACCAGGTTGCCACATCCGCTCCGACATCATCGACTGCGGAAGCCGGTCCACCCACCGCCAGCGCAACGCCGCTCAGTGGGACCCCGGCTCCCAATTCCGCACCGGTCCCGGCTCCTGCGCCTCCGCGCTTGAATGTGCCAACGCTCGGCAGCTCAATTCCAGTTCCACAATTGCCCGGGCAATCCAGTGGAGGCCAAATCCCTGCCCCTGACACCATCATTTCCAATGCCGGCGGAACACCTCCTGGCTTCGATCCAACCGGCACGACCGGGCCAGCCCCGGATCCGGGAATTCAACGCCCGACCGTAGCCACTGACACGGCTTCTCCAACCGATGGAAAACGGAAACGCGGCCTGCTTGGAAAGCTTTTCGGGAAGAAAAAAGACGTCGCTCCGGCTGAACAGCACATTTCAACCGGCCCGAACAACGCCTATGGCGCTGCCACCGCTCCGCCTTCGGCTAACCCGGCCCCCGCTGTCGTGGCAGGTGAACCCGGCAACACAAAATACGTTTTCGTCCAACAGGAAGGTGGCACGCAGTTCGTCATCGCGGGTGAAGGCGTGAACGGTCAATCCGGCATCCTGATTCCAAAAGGCACCGTTTTGCAGTTGATCGGTGCCAATGGCCCCTGGACGACCGTGAAATCACCGAATGGGACAACCGGCAGCGTCCAGACGGCCGACATTCGCGAAGCGACTTTCGACGAATCCATTCAGTTCATTTCCTCTTCTGCCGGCCAGTAAACAGGCAGATCGAACCAACAGGGTTTGTTCGTCCAGCATACCCTGTTCATTCGTTTTTCCGCAGGCGGGACAATGCCGATTTCAATCCCGCGATCTCTTCAGCCGAATGAGCGGCGGAAACCGTGACCCGCAAACGGGCGGTGCCTCGTGGAACCGTCGGAAATCGAATGGCCGGCACAAAATATCCGGATTCCAATAATGCATCCGCGGCTGCCAGGGCGGTTTCATTTTCTCCGAGAACGACAGGAATGATCGCGCTTTCGGCATCCGCCTGAAACTGCGAAATATTCTCGAAGAGCCGACCCCGCATTTCCTCCCCGCGCTTTCCACCGATCAGCCGCAGGCATTCGCCCGCAGCGGCTGCCAGCGCGGGCGGCGGTGCGGTTGAATAGATAAAGCTGCGCGCCCGGTTCACGATCAAGTCGATCCAATCCCTCGAAGCACACAAATAACCCCCGCTGAGGCCCGCGGCTTTCGAAAGCGTGCCCATTTGGAAATCGACATCGCCATCGCAGTCCAACTCCGCCGCCAAACCTCTTCCGCGCGGCCCGAGAATGCCGAAGGCATGGGCCTCATCAACGAACAAACGTGCATCGTGCTCCTGTTTCAGCCTGACAATTTCCTGCAGTGGCGCACGGTCGCCGTCCATCGAAAAAACGGATTCCGTCAGGACAAGAATCCGGCCCTTTTTCCCGGCAACCTGTTCGTTCGCCCATCGCAGGTGCGATTCCAGTTTACCGAGGTCATTGTGCGGGAAAACCCGCATCGTCGCTCCGCTCAATTTCGCCCCGTCGATCAGGCTGGCGTGACAGAGCTTGTCGAGAATGACGACATCGCCCTTCCCCACAATCGCCGGTATCGCACCTGTCGCGGTGGCATATCCCGATCCGAACAGCAGGGCCGATTCCGTGTTCTTGAATTCGGCGAGCTGCTCCTCGAATTCTGCATGCGGCCGGTGCGTGCCGCAGATCAGCCGAGAGGCGCCGGATCCGGCTCCAACTTTTTCAATCGCATCAGTAAATGCCGCCTTCAGGGCCGGATCGTTCGCAAGCCCGAGGTAATCGTTCGAGGCAAAATTGACGACGCCGGATTCCGAATCAATGACGCGAAGTTGCCGACGCAAATTCTGCGCATCGAGTTCGTCGAGATCGTGTTTTGGGGACCTCACTTTTTCCCGGATTTCCCTTTCGCCTTCGGCTGCGGTTTTTTCCTGGGCTGCGGCACGGGCTTGATCATGACGATTTCGTCTACGTCGTTCTCAGCGGAATCGATGACTTCTTTCAACATCGATTTCATCTTTTCGACACGATCAGGATGAGCTTTGGCCAGGTTGTTTTGCTCGCCGGGATCGTTCGATAAGTCGAACAACTGCACGGCGGGATGCTGGCTCAAATCGACCTGGCCGGGACGTGGAGCGCTCCAGCCGCCGGAACCGGGGCAGAGACACAGCTTCCAGTCGCCGTCACGGATCGCGAACTGACCACCGATCGACTGCGAAACGAGGGAATTGCGGATCGGTTCTTTTGCCTCACCAGTCAAAACGGACAGGAACGAAACACTGTCTTCCCCGGCACCTTCCGGGATTTCCGCCCCGGCAATTTCCGCTGCTGTGGCAAGAAAATCGAATTGCCCGACGAGCTGTTTGGTCCGCGTGCCCGCCTTCACTTTCTCCGGCCAGCGAGCCACAAACGGCACGCGATGGCCACCCTCATAAATGTCCGCCTTGTGACCCCGGTAAATGAAATTGTGATCGTGGCCGGCGGCTTCGAGCTCGTCGAATTTTGCCTGCGGGGAGCAACCGTTGTCGGTCGTGAAAATAATCAGTGTGTTTTCCGCGATGCCGTTCCGGTCCAGTGCTTTCAGAACTTCGCCGACGGTCCAATCGACCTGCATCGTGAAATCGGCGTAAATATTGACCCCGCTTTTGCCTTTCCATTCCGGGGTCGGCACGATTGGGGTA
>JABDJT010000279.1 GCA_013003335.1 Verrucomicrobiales bacterium
CCTGAACATGGATTTGTTCGTCAATTTGACTCCCGATTTCCCCGGCGAAGGGCTCAAGACCGATCGCTCGGCCTGGATGAACATGCGCCGGATGACGCCCGAACAGATGAAAACGTGGCGGGATTACTACGGGCCGCGGGACAAGGCCCTGATGGAAGCCGACCTGAAAGGAAAAGACCTGGTACGTTGGAAATACCAACGTTACGCCAAAAATTACCTCCGCAGCGTAAAAGGTGTTGATGAGTCCGTCGGCACGATTCGCGCCGCTCTGAAAGACCTCGGTTTGGAAAAAAATACGATCGTGATCTACTCGAGCGACCAGGGTTTTTACATCGGCGACCACGGTTGGTATGACAAGCGCTGGATGTACGAGGAATCGCTGAAAATGCCGCTGATTGTCAGCTGGCCCGGTGTCACCAAACCGAAATCGAAGAACACCGAGATGGTGCAGAATCTCGATTACGCCGAAACCTTTCTCGATATCGCCGGGGCACCGATCCCGGACGACATGCAGGGCAAATCGCTCGTGCCGCTGTTGAAAGGTGAAAAGCTGGAAAAACCGTTCCGGGACGCGATTTACTATCACTACTACGAATATCCCAGCGTCCACATGATCCCCCGCCACAACGGGGTGCGGACCGACCGCTACAAGTTGATGCAGTTTTACGAGTTCGGCGAGTGGGAGATGTATGACCTCGAAAAAGACCCCGATGAGCTGCGCAATGTATACGGGGATCCCGAATACGCTGAGGTTCAGAAAATGATGAAGGAAAAGCTCGCGGAGATGGTGAAGAAATACGACGATGATTCTGTGGGAGAGGAAAAACCGCAGGAGTGGCAGGATCAATTCTGGAAGGTGAAATAAAACAATCGTGAGCGACCCGGCCGAAATCGACAAAGTCCGCGAGCACATTCGTTTGCTCTCGATTTTTCATTACGTCGTCGCCGGAATTACCGCCGCGATCGGCTTTTTCCCGATCTTTCACCTCATCATCGGCATTCTCATGCTCTCCGGCATGCTCGAGGAGGGGAGCTCCGCCGAAGATATCCAGGCGCAAAAAGTGGTCGGGGGAATCTTCGTAGCCATCGCGGGGACGATGATGATTTCGTTCTGGCTGCTGGCTCTGTTGATCTTCCTCGGCGGTCGAAAGCTGAAACAGCATCGCGCGCACACCTTTTGCCTGATCATCGGCGGGATTGCCTGCCTCATGATGCCGCACGGCACCGTTCTCGGCGTCTTCACGATCATCACCCTGATGAAACCGGAAGCGAAAGAGCTGTTCGGAGTGGAACCGGACTGACCCGGCTCCGGTTCCGGTTGCCTGCCCAACCCTTTCGCGCTAACCTGTTTTTCATGAGGGCGTTATTCGGGGTGATTCTATTCGGCGGCGCGATCGCCCTGTCCGCATCGGCAGCGGATACGGATGAAGCGGAGGACAAGATCGTGGAAGTCGCCAGCACGAAGGCCGTCGAGACACTCGGACCGGCTGTCCATTCGGTGTATTTGAAAATCACGCTGCAGAACAAGCGCGTCGTTCCGGAAATGCTGGATCTCCTGGCAAAGCGGCCGGCCCTCCTGCATCTCCGGATCGATCTGCCGAATTCCGAGATGATCATGCTGGAACTCGAGGATGAATTCGACAAGCTGGCGCAATTCGAAACGCTCGAATCGCTGGAAATCCGCGACAAGCGCGACTGGCGGGCTCCGCAAATTTTCGAGCAGGTGACAACCATCCCGAATCTCAGGGAACTGAAGATGTCATTTTGGTGAAGGAGTCCCCTCGAGGGTGCCTGTGAGGCAACCGTAATCCAGATGGATTCGCTGGAGTCCGCTCATTTTTCCCGCAGCAATCGCCCGATCGAACCGATCAATGTCGGCGTGCGCGACATTATCGAATCCCGGAAAAAGGCGGCGGAAGAGAACAGGGAAGAAGGGACACGAAAAAACGAGTGAACAGATTCGGAACGCAGTGGAGAAAGACGCAGTGAAATGAAGTCCATTGATTTGGCGCACGAACCCTGTTAGTTCGTAGGGTATGAAACGGAAATCCCCTTCCCTGCTGCTCGCTGCCTTTTGCCTCGCTATCGCCCTCCCCGGTTTTTCCCAGGACAAAAAAAAGAAAGCACCCGCCAAGCCGAAGACACCCGCCCCGACGCACGCGGATGTCGCTTACGACGAGCACAAGATGACGGTGCTGGATTTCTGGAAAGCGGAAGGAGACGGACCACGCCCGCTTCTGGTTTACATTCACGGGGGCGGCTGGATTGGCGGGGACAAGAAAAGCGGTGTCCCGAACATCGAATTTTTCACCGGCAAAGGCGTATCGATCGCAGCGGTGAACTACCGGCTCACCGGCACCGATCCCCTCCCCGTTCCGGTCCATGACGCCGCCCGTGCGATCCAGTTTCTGAAATCGAAGGCGAAAGAGTGGAACATCGACAAGGACAAATTCGTCCTCACCGGAGGCAGCGCCGGGGCCTGCACCTCAATGTGGCTTTTGACCCACGACGATCTCGCCAATCCCGATTCTGACGACCCGGTCGAGCGGGAATCGACCCGCGTGGCCGGGGCCAGCGTGGCAGGCGGCCAAACCTCCATCGACCCGAAACAAATCGAGCCGTGGCTCGGGCCGAACGTGCTGCAGCACCGGATGATCAACATGGCGGTGGGCGAACCGACCATCGAAGGCGCCTTGAAAAATTACGAGAAGCACGAGGCGCTGTTCAAAGAATTCTCCGCCTACAACCACGTCAGCAAGGACGACCCGCCGCTGCTGATGACCTACAACAACGACATGACGCTGCCGTCGAAGAACGCCGGCCACGGGATTCATCACCCGGTTTACGGCGTGAAGATGAAGGAAAAATGCGACAAGGTCGGAATGGAGTGCCACCTGTTAATCAACGGTGTTTCCGAAAGCAAAAAATATCCGAAAAAGGAAATGTTTATCCTCGATAAACTCGGCGTGAAGTGAGCGAAGCTACTTCAGAAAGATCAGGAATTTCCGGCAAACGAAATTCACGAGGGCGCTGGTGATGACGAACCCCAGCTGCGCGGCCCAGGACGGAATCCCGAACCAGCCGATCAGCTCGGGACCGCCGAACAAACCGGCGCCGAAGCTGATTCCGGAGATCAAGGTGAACAGCCAGAACTCCTTCCATTTCGAGTGACGGCCGGGCGTGAACACCCACAGCGTGTTCAGGTAGTAGGCGGCCAGGTTCGAAAAGGGAAAGGCGATCAGGTTGCAGATTTTCAGGTTGTACTCGCGGATGTCATCGGGGATGTCGCGCCCGACGAGGCCTTCAAACGCCGGAAACCATTCCGTCGCCCCAATCGCCACAGCGACCCCGAGCTGCACGACCGTGGCCAGGACGCCACAGGTTCCGTATTTGCAGAACTGCACGAATCCCGGAGCCTCGCGCGAATTGATCAGCCGAAAGGTCTCGCGGAGACCGTTTTTCCGGAAATGGGTCCAGACCGTTTTCAGGTCGGTAAAAACAAGTTTGATCATGAGGCCGGGGTAGCAGGGATTCCTCCGTAAATCGACTGCCACTGTTCCCAGGCAGCGAGGATGTCGGCCGTCTTGCGCCGGGGATTCAGTTCCCAGACGAGCGGCAGCTCGTCGGGCACAAAAGGCATCAATTGCGGATAGTCAATCGTTCCCTGAAACGGCACGCAGTGATCTTCGGCAGGCCATTTTACGTCGTGCAGATGACAGCCCACCAGCCGGTCCGCCACGCTGGCGAGCCATTGCCGGTGATCCAGCAATCCGAGATTCGCCTTCCGCTGCACATGACCGAAATCGTGCCAGTAACCGGCGAAGGGCGAATCGTATTCCTCGAAAATCGTCAGCATTTCCTCTTCCGTCGGAACCTGCTCGTAATGGCTCCGGCTTTCCAGGCCCAGTTTCACGCCGTGTTCCTCCGCGTAGGGCAAAATCCGGTCGAGCGCGGCGCGGACGCGATCGAGATACAGCGGCCCCATTTCCCGGCGCTTGCGAATGAACTCGTGTTTCACTTTCACCCATTTTCTCGAGTGCATTTCGCCGTTCTTCGCCATCGTCTCGAGCGTTTTCGAATACGGCTTGATCGGTGCGGTACCGAGGTGGACGACCAGGTATTTCCCGCCGAACCGGACGGCTGTGTCGATGGATTTCAGGGTGAGCTTGATGGCCCGTTCCCGCTCGTTTTCGCGGTGGGAGGAAAATTCATAGGCGTCCGGCGCGTCGATCATCACGTCGACGGGAGACGGACAGAAGTTGTGCACCCCGCAGACCTGGATTTTGCCTTCGTCGTAGGCTTTCATCAGTCCCGGCAGCAGCGAGACCTTGGTTCCGTGGGAAATTTCCAGCGTCCGGATGTTGTGGAACACCATCTCGTCGGCCAGCAATTCGCCCTCTTTGTAACGGTGGCTGAGCCAGCAGGTGGAAAAGGCGAGCATGAGCGACGGTGCGGATTTCGTTCGGCGGCGACAGTAAACGAGTGGCCGAATCGGGACAAGCGGCAAAAACGATTCAACCGGGTTCGTTCATCAAACCAACCCGGTTCCTTCGTTTTCTTACTCTTCGCCCATTAGCTTCGCCATCTCCTCCGCTTTGCGCTGGATTTCCTCGGGGCTGGGCAGGGAGGCCAAATCGATCTCGGCAAGAACTTCGGCGGGGATCACGCCGCTCTGCTGCAGCTTGGTGAGGCAGCGTTTCCGCTCGGCGAGGGCCTTGTCGGGGCTGCGTTCCTTGGAAAACCGGGATTTGGCCTGCTCGCTCCGGTTTTTCAGGCTGGAATAGATGTCGCCGCCGAGAAGGGAGCTGATATCCACTTTCATCTTTTCGCGATTCAGGTCGGACTCGTCGACTTCGTCGCCCTGGATCGGACCGGTGCCGTATTTCGGGAACATGATCGCGACCTCGGGACAAACGCGGGAGCAGGCAGGGCAGTTGGTCTTGCAGTTGTCGTTGTTCTGCACCTGAATTTGCTGCTCATCGTCAACGCCGTAGACGTCGAACAGGCAGAAGCTCAGGCACTGCATGCAGTTTGTGCAGCGATCGTAATCGATCACGGGAAACCACGGTTTCCACATCCCGGGGGCGCCGGGCTGGTTCAAATCGGCTTCGGCTTCGGTGCCTCGGAAATTTTCGATCAGGTTC
>JABDJT010000311.1 GCA_013003335.1 Verrucomicrobiales bacterium
GTCCCGGACCTGATGGATCTCAGCGGCGAAGGTGACGCGGTCAAAGAAATGTATGGGCTGAATGCCGAATTTAAAAACACCCAGACCTTCGGGCTGCAATGTCTGCTCGCGCGTCGACTTGTCGAGCGAGGTGTGCGGTTCATCGAACTGACCTGCCCCGGTGGCAATGGCGACCGCTGGGACCAGCATGGTGGCCTGATTGATGGTCATGGAAAAAATTGCAAAACCGTGGACCAGCCGATCGCTGCGTTGATCAAAGATTTGAAGCGGACCGGCCTGCTGGATTCAACCCTCGTCGTCTGGGGCGGAGAATTTGGCCGGACGCCATTCGCGCAGGGAGCAAACGGTCGCGACCACAATCCGTTCGGCTTCACGATGTGGATGGCTGGCGGAGGCGTGAAAGGCGGCGTGAATGTCGGTCGAACGGACGATTTTGGATATCGCGCGGTCGAAAATCGCTACGAAATTCACGATCTTCACGCGACAATGTTGCACCTGCTCGGTATTGAGCACACGCAGTCCACGTTCCGTTTCTCCGGTCGCGACATGCGGCTGACCGATGTGCACGGGCACCTGATCAAAGAGGTGCTGGCGTAATTTTACGGAAGAAGCAATAGGGTACAGTCAACGAACCAACCTGATTGGATCGTGCTCCCCGGAAAATCGGTTTTCCGCCCAGCGAATTCGATTAACGCTTGGAGAACTGGAAACGCTTCCGCGCGCCGGGCTGACCGGCTTTTTTCCGCTCCTTTTTCCGCGCGTCGCGGGTGAGGAGACCGTGTTCGCGGAGATCGTCGCGCAACTCTTCGTCCGTGACGAGGAGGGCGCGGGCGATGCCGAGCCGGACTGCGCCGACCTGGCTGTTGACTCCGCCGCCCTGGGCATTGATGACGAGGTCCCACTTTTTGGCCGCGTTGGCGACTTCAAAGGGCTGAAGAACCTGATTTTGCAGGGACAGAGTCGGGAAATATTCTTCGAAAGGCCGCTTGTTGATCGTGATCTGGCCGGTGCCCGGCATCATCTTCACGCGGGCAACGGAGGTCTTGCGGCGGCCGGTAGCGGAAATGGTATCGCTCATAGTCGTGTCTCAAAAAATTGGTTTAGCGGATCAATTACAGCTCAAACGTCTCGGGGTTCTGCGCTTCGTGGGTGTGGTCTTCACCGGCGTAAACTTTCAGCTTTTTCACAATCTGGCGACCAAGGCGGTTGTGCGGGATCATGCCGTGCACGGCGCGCTCGACGATCAATTCCGGGCGGCGGGCGCGGAGTTGTTCGACCGTTTCACGCTTCTGCCCACCGACGTAGCCGGAGTAGCTGGTGTAAACTTTTTGCTCTTCTTTGTTACCGGACAGGACCACGTCAGCCGCGTTGATGACTACGACGTGATCTCCGGTGTCGCAATGCGGGGTGAAAATGGCTTTGTGCTTTCCACGAAGGAGCCGGGCCGCGGCCACAGCAACATCGCCGAGCACTTTGCCGCGGGCGTCGATCACCCACCACTTGCGCTCGATTTCTTCAGCTTTTGCAGAAAAAGTTTTCATCGTTCCGTATCCTCCCGACGCCGGTTTCGCCCGGCGACGTGCCGGAGGCGGGGAAGGGCGGGAAATTTAGGGGTGAACGCAGCGATGTCAAGCCTGAGAAAACAGGTTCCCGGTCGATGAGGATTCACTGCCCTGCATCCAGTTTCCGGTCCGTTTCAAATGCCTGAAAATCAGCATCTTCCGCGTCCGCATCCGGTATGTGAAGACGATCCCGAATTCGTTTGGCCATCTCGATTTCTTTTTTCAGACTGGAAACCGCGTCTGTCAGGCCGGTTTCCGGGTTTGGTTCGCCGGATTTCAGTTCGGGGACCAACTCGCCGGTATCGTCGAAATCGACCACCGAGTCCAGCGTTTCATAGATCGTGCCATATGCCTGCATAATTGCTTCAAGCACCTCCGTCCGGTCGGACTGCAAGCTTTCCAGCCTGGCTTTTTCGCCGGAAATCAGCACATCCCCCAACTGCCGGTCCAGTTCCGCGACCTTGTCGAATTCCCGGCACACGTTAGCACAAAGGCTGTCGACCAGTCGCTCGATCTGCTCGCTCATTTCGGTGACCTGACCTCCGGGGTGGAGCCGTTTCTCGATGTTTTGCTTGAGAAGGAGAAATTTTCCGAGTGCGGTGGCGTAGTGATGCATGCCGCGGCCGCGATACTGGGCAACGATCTTGCTGAGCCTGCGGTCCTGTTCGGCATTGCTCTCGGAAATCATTTCCTCGACCACTTTCGATGTGATCTCCTGCTGTTTTCCGCTCCAGAAAATCGAGATGCCGAGGGCGGCGAATCCAAAGCAAACCATCATCCCGAAAAGCGCAGGAAATACCCCGTCCGTCGCCAGCCAGGGTAAAATGGCAGCTCCGAGGATGGATCCCCAGGTGATGGGATGGGAGATGCGCTCCGCGCGACAACGTCGCTCGATTTCGTTCTGATCGAGCGGGAACGTCGGCTTGAGGATCAGCCGGGGGACAGAAGTCGCAGACATTTTCTGAGAATAAAAATCCTGTCCCCGATACGCAAGTTTCGCGATTATAAAAATGGGAAAGGATTGGAAAAAAATGAATCAACAGGGTTGTTCATCGAACAGACCCTGTTGGATCGTTTTTCGGTCCGAGCAGGAGTCCGGCGGACATGGCAGTTCCAAGCAGGATTACGAGCATGCCGATGAGAATCCGGCGGCCGATCTGTTCGTCGAGAACCGTCCAGCCCCACAGAATTCCGAAGGGAGGTATCAGGAAGTGGATTGTCGGACAGGATCGCGACAGTGCCAAATGCGATGATCAGGCCCGCGACCTGTATTTTCCGAAATGCCCAGCCGAATCAGACCGCTTCAGCCACGGAAGTAAACATGGGGGTGGTGGCGTCCAGCATCGAGGTGAGGCCGGCTTCGAGTCGCAGGGTGGCGAATGGGAAAAGGCAGAACGGAAAGTCGAGGAACACTAAATTCTTACTTTCCCTGACCGCGGATTGCCCTGAAATTGCCGGCCTGTGAAAAAGAGGAAAATAACAGGAGAAGCGACAGGTCTGTGGGTTTTGGCTGTGATTGGGTCGGCTTTTTTGACTGGATGCATTTCCACCCCGGGCGGAGGCGGTGGAGGTGATCGGAACAAGCCGGTACGGAAAGGGGTCAACCCGGGTATTTTGAGCGGACTTTTGGGAGGAGGAAAAAAGAAGGACAAACCGGATCAGGAAAAAGGGAAGCCGGAGGAGGAAAACTCCGACCCGGTGCCAGTGGATTTGCCGATCGGGAATGTTCAGATGGTGCAGGCGGAGGACCGCTACGTGTTGATTCGGTCCAGCCGGGCGATGCAAATGGAGCCGGGAACAGAATTGATGACGTATTCGCTGAACGGTCGTCCGACTGCGAAGTTGAAATTGAGCCCCGAGAAAAAGGGAATGTTCGTGGTTGCGGATATCGTTCAGGGTCAACCCGCGCAGGGCGATCGTGTCGTGGCGATGGGATTCAAAAATCCCCGAACCGGCGGCTTATTGTCCCGGCCTGGATTCGGGGGGCGCGGGAGCGGGGACGAGGTTCAAGTCCTGGAGTGAATCCGGATCGGGCGCGATCTCAGGTGGCGTTGTTTCCGATTCGACACCGCGCAGGCGGAATCCGTTGGCATCCGGTTCCGTGTTCACTTGAAGAATCAGGGAATAGGCGGACTCGGACGTGCCGACTTGGACGCTGACCATGGAACCGGGGGCAGCAACGACTTCGGGTGCTGAGAGCGTTTCGTTGTTCCCGCTGACATCGGCTGTGAAATGTTTCATGGAGATCCGAACAACGTCTTTGCCGGAATCCAGTCGTTCCAGGCGGGGTGTCAGGCTGGTAAAAACAAAGACTCCCGGTTCTTTTTCGTAGCCCTCGGTCAGCAGCGATTCGCCTTCGCTCACGATTGAATCGAAACTTAAGATCCGCCTGTTTTCGGAAGGGGTTTCCGGAGTGAGTTGATTTACCAAATCTCTTAATTCTGCTTCCGGCGCGTCTTCGAAATCATAATCGGCTTCGACTGTCGGCAAATCCCGGACCGGTTCCGGTGCAGGCGGTTCATCTTCGACGAGCCGGGCTGGGTTTGATGGAGGTTTCGGGTCGCCTGCTGGATCGGCAGGCGGTGGGGATTTGAGAAAGAAAAACAACGCCAGGCAAACGGCCAGCAACAAAACGGCAACACCCCCGACGCGTGGATTCATTTCGGAAGATAGCGACTGAGGCGAATCGAATCAACCGGGTATGCTCACCAAACCAATTGACTACACTTCGTTCCGTCTTTCTCCACTTCGTTCCGAATCTGTCGGATCGAAAGGGGAGCTCTATTTTTTTCGCCAGATCTTCACGTCATCGACCACGGCGTTGCGAGGCACGGCAAGGCGGAGTGTGCGCTTGGTCGGGTGGGCAATGCCTTCGGACTGGAATGATCCGACCTTTTTTCCATCGATTGAAACGGAAATTTGATCGCCTTCGATTTGAACGAGCAGGTCATACCATGTTCCGATCTCCAGTTGATTCGGGATTTTCGTTTCCTTCGAGGCGAGAGCTTTTTTCTGTTCGCTGGTGAGTTTTCCGCCTTTCCGCGCATTCCGGGTTTCGAGTTTCATTTTGCCGGTCTTGAGGTCCTCAAGCCGAATTTCGTGGGTGTGAATTCGGGCAGCGAAAAGATGGCCGGCGTGAACCTCCTTGAATTTCAGGTCGGCGAAATTGAGGCCGAGACTGTCCTTCTTGTCTTCCAGCTTGAAACGCATCGCGACGGTTCCGTCGGTGAATTCAGCCGGATGGGTGACCGAAACGCCGTGGTCGGCGACCTTGTGAATGTTGATATGCATGGCGCCGTCGCGGAGATCGACCTGCTTATTGCCGGCAGCGCGGGATTTGCTGTTGGTTCCCCAACCTTTGCCGGGTTCGTCTTTCTCCTCCTGGGATTCGCTTCGCTCGAAGTCGTCTTCGAAAATCAGTTTGCCGTAGTCCTGTGCGGAGAGATGGGGAGCGGTCCAAAGCAGAAGAACGGCAAGCTGAGGAAGAAAATTTCGGAATTTCATGAGGGCGATTGTAGTGGGAAAGTGGCCGGTGTCGAATGCACATCTGTTCAAGGGTGACAGTTTGAGGTGAGC
>JABDJT010000361.1 GCA_013003335.1 Verrucomicrobiales bacterium
CCGCGTTGCCGGCGAAAAATTTCCCCGAAAACTGGCTACTTCTCGAAACGCTCGCCCATCTCCAGGCACCGAGTGCCGCGGAAAAAGGCATGGCTTTGATCGCGTCCGCCATCGGGCAGGAACAGCAGATGCAGCACGCCCGCAGCCTGCGGTTTCTTCGAACCGGCTGGACTCCCGAATTGCGCGAGGCACAGCTAAACTGGTTTTTGAAAGGAGCGAATTACAAGGGCGGCGCAAGCTTCGACAAGTTCATCGAGTTTATTCGCAACGACTCGCTTGCGACGTTTACCGATGCCGAGAAGAAACAGCACGCCGAACTCATCGCGAAAAAGGTGGAGAGGAAATCGGCTATTGAAAGCGTCGGCGCGATGTTTGTGGGCCGGACTCCCACTTTGTGGACACTGGATCAGCTCAGTGCTGCCGCGTTGGAAGAAGGTGCCATGACTGGTCGTGATTTTGACCGCGGGCGCAAGATGTTTGCCGCCGCCGCTTGTTACGCCTGCCACCGATTCGGAAACGAAGGCGGAATGACCGGCCCGGATCTGACCGGATCCGGCGGTCGCTACAGCCCGCAAGATCTGCTCGATCAAATCATCAATCCGAGCAAGGAAATCAACGAGCAGTTTGCCCCGATCGTCGTGGAGAAGAACAACGGAGATATCGTCAGCGGAGTCGTTGTAAACTTGAGTGGTGATAACGTGACCTTGAACACCGACGTCTCGAATCCGAATCAGCGTGTCAACATTGACCGGAAAGAAGTGAAAAGCATGGAGGTCAGCAAGGTGTCCCCGATGCCGCCGATGCTGCTCAACATGCTGAAGGAAGAGGAAGTTCTCGACCTGCTTGCTTTCATCTTAAGTGGTGGAGATGAGGAGAACGAGATGTTCAAGTAATAGCGTCGAACAATCCAACAGGGTTGGTTTGGCCAATCAATCCTATTCATTCGCAAAAGCTGATTCCCATTCATCGAGCTTCGCTCGCAATTTTCTCGCAGGCTCTGGTTTCTCTTTGATGAGATTTTCCGACTCGCCCGGGTCGGATATCAGGTTGAAAAGAAACTGTTCGCCGGACCCATCGGTCTTTTCGAAAAATTTCCAATCACCCTGTCTTATGGCCCGGCTCGGGTTGTCGACTCTTCGGCTGGCGTCGTTCTTTCTTCGCCAGAAAAGAGCGCGTTCGGGTGGCTCCGATTTTTCACCGGTGAGAAACGGCATCAGATCGATTCCATCTTCGCGATCCGTGTCGGCTTTGAAACCGGCAAGCCGGCGAATCGTGGCGGACCAGTCCATTGTGATCGCGGGAAAGGAAACGGTCGTACCGGCCGGAATTTTTCCCGGCCAGCGCGCCACGCAAGGCACCCTGATTCCGCCTTCGCGAATGGTCGATTTCCGGCCGGAAAACGGGGCGTTTCGAGAATGAACATCTCCACCGTTGTCTGATGTGAAGACGACGATTGTCTTTTCCCGCAGTCCCAGTCGGTCAATTTCCGCAAGCGTTTCGCCGATCCCCTCCTCCATTCGCTCGACCATGGCGACGTAGGTTTTGCGATCACCGAGCTGCCAGTTTTTCTTTTTCGGCTCGATCAGTTTGTCTTTGTCATTCGGTCCCTGAAATGGGAAATGCGGCGCGGCGTGGGCCAGAAATAAAAAGAAGGGGCCGTCCTGATTTTTCCGAATGAAAGCGATCGCATCCTCCGTGATCAAATCCGTCGTGTAGCCCTCCCGTTCAATCGCCTCTCTCCCAAGCCAGAGGTCGGGCACGCCGATGCGATCCATGTGCTTGAAGTAATGATGATTGCCGCCGAGCAGGCCGAAAAAGTGATCGAACCCCTGGTCGAGCGGAACCCGCCCTTGGTCGTAGCCGAGATGCCATTTTCCCGAGAGGCCGGTCGTATAGCCGCGTGATTTCAGGTCGCGGGCAATTGTCTCGCCGCCCGGAGTTAGCCCGCGTCCCATTTCCTGATACTTGAGAGCATTGTCGATCCCGAGTCGTTGTTGGTAACGACCCGACAGAAAACCGATCCGCGTCGGAGAGCAGGTCGGTCCATTGGCGTAAAAATCAGTAAAGCGGACGCCGTCTTTCGCCAGTTGATCGAGACGCGGCGTTTTCAAGTCGGTCGCTCCGTAACAACCCAGGTCACCGTAACCCTGATCGTCCGACATAATGAACACGATGTTCGGCAACTCGATGGAATGGCCGAATTCCGAATGGAAGCCTACAGCCAGGAAAACCAAAAAACTGAAAGAGCGCATCGAAATTCGATAAGGAGTTTTACGTGTCGTTCCGCATCACGTCAGGCGTGCGAAGCCACTGTGCTTGAGCGGACCTCCGATTCGTTCCGTGATATTTCCGTCGGAAAGGGCTTGGGCGAGGATGGCGAAAACTTCGTCGAGTTCCTCGAGATAGGCGGCTACGTGGCGTGGTTCGTGGGCGAGGGTGGCATTGAATCCGCCGCTGGCGAGGAAGCCGCGTTTCAACATTTCTGCCGTCATAAGAGTGAGAAGGGCGGTGACTTCCGGGTGATCGAAAGTGAGAATCGCGAGTTCGGGGCGGCCCGGGGTTTGGACGGGGAGGGCATGTTTCGCAGCGAGATTTTTCCAACCATCGATCACAAGTGATCCGATTTTGTGTAAATGTGAGGGAATGTCGACGGATCGCATCTTCCGAACACAAGCGAGGGCGGCCGCCGGGCCGACGCCCTCGGTCCAGAAGGTGCTGGAGATAAATGAAGATTGAGCCGCCTGCATGACGTCGCTTCTCCCGATAATGGCACCCATCGGGAATCCGTTTCCGATGGCCTTGGCAAAAACGGCGATGTCGGGCTCGACACCGAATTTCAGATGGGCACCTCCGGTGCAGAGCCGCCAGCCGATCGAGATTTCATCGAAGATCAGCGGGATGCCGAAGCGGTCGCAGCGCTCCCGGATGCCTTCGAGAAATCCGGGCTCGGGATCAGCGAACCGCGTCGGTTCCATCACGATGGCGGCGAGTTCGGTTCCTTCTTTTTTCAGGACCGATTCGAGTTCTGCCAAGTCGTTGTAGTGAAATGTCAGGGTATTTCCGGCGAGGCCGCGGGGGACACCGGCGGGATCGAGCCCCGGAAGAAGATGTCCGTCGAGTGCGTCGGAATTCGATTCAGAAAAATTCGCGGCGAGATACCAATCGTGCCAGCCGTGATAGCCGCAGAGTGCGATTTTGTCTTTGCCAGTATGAGCGCGGGCGATGCGGACGGCGGCAGCCATCGACTCCCCGCCTCCGCGGGTGAAACGCGCGTTTTCGGCCCACGGATGAATTTCGAGAAGCAGCCCGGCGAGTTCGACTTCGTCATAGGTTTGCAACGTCGCCATCGAACCGAGGCTGACCCGACGCATCACGGCGGCGTTCACATCGGGATCGGAAAAGCCGAGGATGGTGGAAAGAATTCCGTTCAGGCTCATGTCGAAGAAGCGGCGACCGGAAATATCGATCATCTCGCAACCTCGCGCTTCGCGGTAATAGGCCGGCCATTGATCGGGTGCGAACATCTCGGGGCGTTTGCTGAGAAGCTGCGTGCCGCCGGGGATAATCGATTTTGCATGAGTATAAGTCTTTTGCACGTCCGGCATCTTCCGGGGCAACGGCAGATCGAGCAGACGGCGGGCGGACAGACAGAATATTTCTTCAACGTCGCCCGCGGTGAGATTCTGGTTTTGGCAGGCTTGTTTCAACGCCAGCAATGACTCGATGCCGAGCAGGGTGGGGCGGGCCGTTCTACAGCGATCGTATTCGGCGCGAATTTCATCGAGCCACAGAAAATTATCGGCGAGGTCGACGCATCGGCTTCGCATTTCGGTCACGCAGAAATCGGCCCCGAACAGCAGCCGGGTTGGGCCGAACACTTTGAGTATGGCCTCGAACGCCTCGGCCTCACAGACAGCGGAGGTGTCGAAGAATACGTTGTCGAGACCGCGAATCGACTCGATGCCCTCGACGGTATGCTTTCCGCAAAATCCACGCGCCGCGTGGGCGAGGATGAGTTTTGCGTTCGGGTATCTTTCGCAATGCTCGCGGATGTAGGACTGGTTTTGTGGCTCTGCCAAGGCGCGCGGCAGGACCATATGAAGCATGATGACCAGACCGTGTCGCTCCGCGATTTCCCAGCCCCACTCGGGAATGAATTCTTCGGACGGAGCGTTGAAAGTGTCTTCGCGATCGGCAAACAAATGATACACTTTGAATCCAACGAAGTTGTCATCGACGATTTGTTTTTCGACCTCGACGGGATTTTGTCTTGGTGTCAGGATCATCAAACCCCGCGAATTCGGGTCGGCTTTCATCTCATCGGCGAGATGGCGATTCGCCGCTTCGACATCGAGTGCGCGGGTGGGGAATGGAAAAAACAAACCGCCGGTCGGACAGTGTCCCGGCATCCACATCGAAAGGCGCTCGTCGTAAACCGTCCGCGTCACAATTTCGGGACCGGCTGCGGCAAGCGCGGGTGTGGGGTTTCCGAGATCAGCCGTGCGCCATAAGTGAGCGTGCGCATCAAATGAATCGGGCGGGACGAAATCAGCGAGATACCGGTCCCACAAATCGAGATCGAAATCGCCGACTTCGGCCCAGACGTATGGATTCACCTCACTCATTCTGAGCCACGTAGAGGGCGTAAATTTTGGCGTCGGCTGAATCCGGAAACTCGACCCGGAGCGCGCATTTCTTGCCGGCCGGAACCGGTATCGGCAGAGCAACCTCAACTCGCGTTCCGGGTTCTGAAACAGTGGCAACGAGGCCCTCGATAGGCTTTGCGTGTTCGTCGAGGACTTGAATTCTCAACGGCGATTCTGCTGAAATTCCTTCGACGTTCACGATCACTTTCGCTGGTTTGGACGAGGTGAAATGGGCGGTTTCGAAGTGTGCGGGCGAATCTGCCACCTTGCGCGAAGCAAACCCGAATCCATCCCGCCGCAGGGTCGCCAGCCCGATTTCCATGTCTTTCAGCTTCCCGCCCGTGTCCCAGTGTGAATACCAGATCATCGTCTTGTCGTTTTCGTTGACGAACGCGTGTCCCTGCAGCAGTGCGATGTCATCCCACTCGCCCGGCTCGCCGCGGGCGATGACTTTGTGATCGGGAATCGGCTCGCGAAAGTGAATACCGTTGTTGCTCACGACCAGACCGAGATCGACCCGCACGCCTTTGTTCCAATATTTTCCGTCCTCCGGTTTCTTCGGCGCGTCCTGCCACAGGCCGTTCAAGCCGACGATGACATTGCCCCGATTCCATAGACCTGCGCCCATGTGCCCCTGCTGGCCCTTGATTGGTTTCGAAGCGAGCTGCCCGACACGTGCCAGCGAGAACGCTTTGGAATCCGACCATGTCTTGAAATCGGATGATCGATATGTGCGCGTCGCCCGCCCCACATCGCTGCCGTCCATCCGCCACATCCACGGCGAAATCAGTTGGCCGGGAGCGTAGTAAAAATTCCCCCACTTATACAAACCGGATACTTCAAAACGTTCGTCGCCTGCGTTCATGGGACGATCGCCCACGACTTTCCAACTTAATCCGTCGGGGCTCGTCGCAGCGATGAAGGCTGCCCAACGTCGTTCATCAGGCCCGATTTTACTCCGCCCACCGCGCACTTCTTTGAACTCGGGATGCGCGATGTAAACCGCTTTGAAACGCCGGTTCGGATCGGGATCATCCGGCTCGTGGAGAATGCTGAGGAAATCATTCACCTTCGCGAGCGATGGAACTTCCGGGGATTCGATCAGGCAAATATTGTTTTTTTTGTTGCCATTAAATTCCACCAAACCCAGTTCCGGTTTGGTCCAGGTGACACCGTCGTCGCTCTCCGCGTAGCACATCGGACGCCACCAGCCCGGTGCCTGTCCTGCGGCCAATTCCACCTCGAACATCCCGAGATACCACATCCGGAATTTTCCATCGAGCTTCATGACTGTGCCGTAGAGAATGGCGTGTCCGTGATCCGGCGCGCCTTCCGGGCCACGACGTACGACCGGATTTTTCGGATGCTTCGTCGCGGTGACCGGCGTGACGAACAGGTTGTTTCGCCACGGAATCGCGCGGTCATCGAAAGAAAAGAAAACCGCCTCGTCTGTTTCTGGTCCGCCTTGGACCGATATGCCAGCATTCGAGAAATTCGGGAACCAAAAGAGCAGCAGGATCGGGAACAGGCGGACGGGAGTCATGCCCGCGATTTTTCTGCAGGGAGTTGTTTGAGACAAGACTCGAACGCCAACGGATTCGCGGACTCCGCACAATCGCGAGGAATTTCAAAATCGACCGGGCCCGAAATTCAATTTACGATCCAACCCTGTTCAATCGCCAAACCAACCCTATTGATTCGTGAAACGTTTTTTCCTTCCCCTGCTCGCCCTGGCTGCACCGGTTTTTGCCGATGAAAAGCAGCCAAACATCGTCTTTTTCTTCACCGACGATCAGACGACCAGCACGATCGGCTGCTACGGAAATTCAACCGTTCAGACACCCGTGCTCGACTCGCTGGCGGCACGCGGGACCCGGTTTGAAAATGGTTTTGTGACCCATTCGATTTGCTGGGTCAGCCGGACAACGATTCTGTCAGGGCTGTACGGACGGAGTTTCGGCACATCGGCGAATCCTGACCAGGCGCGGCCGGATGCCGTGGAGGAACTGTATTCGGATATCCTCCGGGCGAATGGGTACCGGACGGGGTATTTCGGGAAATGGCACGCGAAAATGCCGAAGGGATACAAGCAGGCGGATCACTTTGATGAATTCGAAGCGATCGGGCGGAACCCGTTTTACAAAAAGCAGCCGGATGGCTCGCTGCGCCACGAGACGGAATTGATTGTCGATCGCGGAATCGAGTTCGTGAAGAATCAGCCGAAAGACAAACCGTTCCACCTCAATCTGTGGTTCAACGCCTGCCACGCCGAGGACGGTGATCGTCGTCCGGGGATTGGGCATTTCGCGTGGCCGAGAGCAGTCGATCATCTGTATGAGGGCGTCGAGATGTATCGGCCAAAGCTGGACGACCCTGCGATTTTTGATGCGCAGCCGGATTTTTTGAAGACGACGATCAACCGCGAGCGCTACTTTTGGCGCTGGAACACGCCGGAAAAATACCAGACCAACATGCGGGCCTACCTGCGGATGGTGAGTGGGATCGACGGAGCAATCGGGCGATTCATCAAGGCGCTTGAGGAAGCCGGGCTCGCGGAAAACACAATCATCGTTTACTCGGCGGACAACGGCTACCACATGGGAAATCGCGGGTTTGCCGGAAAATGGTCGCACTACGAGGAAAGCCTGCGCGTGCCGCTAATCGTGTATGATCCCCGCGTGCCCGAGGCGCAGCGCGGCCAGGTGACCGATGCGATGGCGCTGAATGTCGATTTGCCGGCGACGTTTCTGGATTGGGCCGGAGTGGAAATTCCGGAGCGTTACCAGGGCCACAGCCTGAAACCGATCATCGAAAAAGGGAAACCTGCCGACTGGCGGACGGAGACCTTTCACGAACACTTCGCCGTGCGGAATCGCATTCCCGCGTTCGAAGGTCTGCGGAATGAAAAATTCAAATACGTCCGCTATTTTGACGAGGACTACGAAATGCTCCACGACCTGAAAGCCGATCCGGACGAGCTCGTGAATCTCGCCGACGATCCGAAACACGCTGCGACGTTGAAAGAAATGCGCGAGCGGACCACGGCCCGGGTCGCCGAGCTGGGTGGTCCGATCGACCCGATGAAGGGGCCTTTGAGCAAATCGACCGATCCGCATCCGGTTGCAGCGGCGGCGGTGACGGTGAAGCCCGGGCAGGACGGGTTCGTCCGGTTGTTCGATGGGAAATCGCTGCGCGGTTGGACGGGCGATCCGAAATACTGGTCGGTCAAAGACGGAGCGATCACCGGCATCTGCGACGGCAAATTGAAGCTGAATCGTTTCCTGACCTGGAAGAATTCGACGGTCCACAATTTCGATCTGCAGATGAAGGTGAAGATCAGCGACGGCGGGAACAGCGGAATTCAATATCGCGCGACGATGGCTCCGAAGCTCGGGCTCGATGTCGTGAACGGCTACCAGTGCGACATTGTTTCAAACAACCCGAAATACAACGGCATGCTCTACGAAGAGCGTGGTCGCCGCATTCTCTCTCACACCGGCGAAAAAGTGATCGTCGACGAAA
This sequence comes from Verrucomicrobiales bacterium, assembly GCA_013003335.1. Lineage (GTDB taxonomy): Bacteria > Verrucomicrobiota > Verrucomicrobiia > Verrucomicrobiales > DEV007 > JABDJT01. The sequence continues at coordinate 8,169 of JABDJT010000361.1, forward strand.
AAGGGCAGCCCTGGATCGTCGGGAAAATGGAAGTGAAAGAATTCAAGCCGGGCGAGTGGCACCAATATCGTGTTCTCGTGAGAGGCAATCACCACCAGCACTGGATCAACGGCCATCCGACCGCAGACCTAATCGATTTCGATGAGAAAGGCCGCTCACTTGGCGGCGTCCTCGGTATGCAGGTTCACGTGGGCCCGCCGATGGAGGTGCAGTTCAAAGACATCCGCATCAAGCATCTGCCGGATGATTTGCCCCTGCAGAAAGCGGAGGACCACCCGATTCCAGCTGACGCAACGGGCGTGCGGCCGCAGGGGAAATTGCCGAACGACTGGAAGCCTCCGGTATACGGGGAGCAGTGATCTTTTCGCTTTTCCTCAATACCCCAGTTTCGGCAACACGACGTTTTTCAGCTGTTCGATCCGGCTCTCGGGATGCGGGTGGGTGGACATGAATTCGGGGCCGCCACCACCGCCGCTCGATTCGGCGAGGATTTTCATGACGTTGATCAACTCGCGCGGATCGTAGCCGGCTTCGTGCATTAGAATCGCGCCGATCCTGTCTGATTCGAGTTCGTCTTCACGGCCGTAACGGGTGGAAAGAACCTGTGTCACCATGGCACCGGCTGAATGGCCGCCCACGCCGGATTCGCCGCCGACCATGACAGCGACGGCCTGTCCGACGCCTGAGAGCAGGCCCTGCTTGGCCATTTGCTGGTTGGAATGTTTCGCCAAAACATGTCCTACTTCGTGCCCGAGCACTCCAGCGAGTTGATCCTCGGTCAATTTACCGGCCAGCGCAGCAGTGATGAAAATCTGGCCTCCGGGAAGAGCGAATGCGTTCACGGTTCGTTCGTCGGCTAAGAGGTGAAATTCGAACGGGTAGTTGATGCCCTGCCGGTCGGGTGGAAGCAGTTTCGGGGTGTGCGCGACGAGCTTTTGCCCGACACGATCGATCAGGTCCTGCGCCTGCTTATTGGCGTGCAGTCCACCGTGCTGAGCCGCCATTTGCGGTGCTCCGGCCAGTCCCATTTGCACTTCCTGCTGCGGAGTCAGGGCGATTCGCATTTCCTCGCCGGTGTAGGGATTGACCTCCTTCGTGGTGCTCATCGTGAATTTCACGTAAGCGAAAAGCAGGATCACGAGGGCGAAGATGATGCGGGTGGTGCAGCCTGTGCGGCTTCGGCCGCGAACGGCGCGGGAC
>JABDJT010000372.1 GCA_013003335.1 Verrucomicrobiales bacterium
TCGGAGGCGTTGTGAATGCTTCGGGCGACCATCTGTTTCCCCGATCCAAATTCACCTTCGAGAAGAATGGGCGAATCGTTGTCGGCGATTTTCGTGATGATCTCGAAAATCTCCTTCATCTTCGGGCTTTGCCCGATGAGCTGTCCGGGTGCGAGATTGATGTCGAGCGATTCCTTCTCGGACATCGGGTCCGGCTTGGGCTTGCCTTTCTGTTGCAATCCGAGTTCCACGGTGCGCTGCAAGTCAGCCAGTTCGAACGGCTTGGTGAGATAATCGAATGCTCCGAGACGCATTGCTTCGACAGCTGTTTCAATCGTCCCGTGGCCAGTCACCATGATCACCTGCGTTTCCGGGTGATGTTCCTGGCTGTATTCGATGATCTCGATTCCGGTCATATCCCCGATCAACAAATCGACGATCATGAGGTCCGGGCTTTCGCGATCCAGGGTGGTGAGGCCTTCACGGCCGGTTTGAGTGGGGAATGTCTCGTGGCCCTGCTGACGACACAGCTTGGTCATGAGGTTGAGAATCCCGGCTTCGTCGTCAATGATGAGAATTTTGGCCATGATGGGTGGGTTAGTGAGTTCGAAAAGCAGTCAGTTTCTGTAACTTAATACTCTCAGATATTACAGATGCCTTAACTATTGCAACGAAAAAATCTCATTTTTGCAAAAAATCGGCCTATTTTTCCGATTTCGGCCCGATTCCTGCCGATTCTCAGGATCGTTTCGCAAAATTTCACTCGTCCGCCAAAGCCCTACAATTCGATCACGGTGGGCTTTTTTTCCTCCTTGGGAGGTCCCGGTATTGGCACGGGCTCTTCTTCCGTTTCCGCCACCGGCTCGCCGGTTTGGTCGCGGATTTTCGCCCAGAGAATTCCCATGTATTCGTGAAATGCGAGATCCGTTTTGTAGAGATTGATGATTTTCGGTACGAAATTCTGGCTTTGGTAGGGATTGCCGGCCGCGAATTTCGGGTAGACCCAGAAATCACAGGGTGCCGGTATGGGTTCGTAGCCGTGCTTTTGAAACAGGGCCAGGGAACGTGGCATGTGAACCGCCGAGGTCACGAGCAGGAACGGGTCGTTTTCGCGGATCAGGGTTTCCAGCTTGCGGGGATGATCCTTGGTGTCGCGGGACTCGCTTTCCTGGATGATGCGATCGTTGGGCACGCCAAGTGACAAGGCCAGCGCGGCCATGCCATTGGTTTCGTTCGGTTGCCCGGTCACGATGAACGATGTGTCGGGGAACAACTTGTGCAACTGCGCCCCTTCCAGGACGCGGGCTGTGGTGGACGGTCCAAGCTGGGAAGACGGCTGCTTGCGCTCGTGATACCGCGCTCCACCAGCCAGGACCACGATGTGCCGGGGCGGATTTTCGCGGAACTTCCGGGGCAGGTCCGGATTTTCCGAATCCAGCGGCTCGTGCTTGTTTTCCAGCGTGTAGAGAAGTGAATCCGAGATCGGGCTGATGCAGCACAGATACAAAAACAGGCATCCCGCCACCACGCCCACGATTCCCAGGTCCCCGGAAACCCGTTTCAGTTTTCTCCACCAGCGCTTCGGCTTTTTCTTCGGTTTCCGGCGGGAAAACCCGATCATCACCAGCCCGATGATGATGATTTCCAGCCCGATCGTGATCGGGTTCAGGTAAATCGACGCGGTCTTTTTGAATTCAAAGAGAAATTCCTCCATCACCTGTTTTCCTCCCCGGGCTCATTCCCTCCCTCGCCGATCATCAGATTCGGCTGATACAGGTCACGATTACTCGCCTGAAATTCGGCTTTCAGCCGCACCTTGAACTCGCTCAAATCGACGAGGTGCCACCGGAGAAATTTCCAGTTGCCCGTGTTCCCGTCATGCTCGATCCCGACCAAGAGGTGGTGCGCATCCTCCAGCACCTTGTTGGTTTCCGTTTTCGGGCTGAAATAAAAGCTCCGCAAGCTCGAATCCAGGGAACCGGTTTCCACCAGCTTGGGATCGAAATAAGTCACCCGCCCGCTCTCTTCATGCACGATTCGGAGGTCCGGATACCCGGATCGCTGGGTTCGTCCCTCCGCGGTTTTCGGATAATCGCAGGAGATACCCGGTTCCCGTTCCAGGTGGTGCCGGATTTCCTCCTCGAAATAGGAACTCACCTCATTGATCCGCTTCTCGGAATTAGTCGGGCTACCCTCCTCGCTGAATTTCGACAACGCCGCATCGAGAGCACTGGAAATTGCCGCAAGTACTTCGGCGTCGGCCGGATCACCGGCGTCGAAAGGCAAAATCGTCCGGCCGGTCGAAGATTCGATCACATTCTGGAAACTGATGTCCTTGAACTCATCCCCGCTGCTGAGAACCATCTCAATCAGTGAATCAACTGTGGGCTGCGCACTGTACACCACCGCCCTTTCCTCGGGCTTTTTTTCAC
>JABDJT010000376.1 GCA_013003335.1 Verrucomicrobiales bacterium
ACAAGGCCCGAAACATCAACGGCGTCGGCGAAGTGAAGGCGAAGCGGTACCTGGAGCCGTTTTTGCAGGCGATTCGTGAGCACCAGGGGCTGACGTTAATTTAATTCATTGCGTGCCGCGTTTCGACTCGAATGAACAAGGTGTGGAATGAACAGGGTGTGTTCGACGAACCAACCCTGTTGAATTGGAAAGCGTTGCATTTTCGCCAGTCGAACCGACCGTAAAAAGCACCGGTTTTTTCTTTAAAAAAGTGTCACAAACTGTTGTGATCCTTTCAATAACTGGCACACACAGCCGAACTGCGGAAAGGAAGCCGTGGTGAGGATTTTTTCCCGATCTCAATTCAAAAAAACCAAGACTCATGGCAGATATTCAAGCCCTCACCGATGCGGTTGCGCAGAATCCGGCCGACTGGGAAACGCGATGCGCGCTGACCCAGGCATATTACGAAGCGGAAGACTACGAAAATGCCGCCAACACCATCCTCGGTGCACCGGAAGTTCCGGCCGATGAGGAGAACATTTTATTTACCGCCACGGTCATCAGTGCGATCGATCCGGATCAGGCCCACGGCCTGCTGGATTCGTTTCTCGAAAGTGAGGACAGCGAGGCTGCCCGCGAATTGAAGGCCCAGTTGTACGAAGCGGCGGGTGATGAAGCAAGTGCAGCAGCCGTCCGTGGCGGAGGAGCCCCCGTCGCAGCGATTTCGGCAGATGATGTCGTCGAGGAAGACGCTCCGGCTGTTCCGGCTCCCGTTCCGCTTTCCCCGAGAAAATTGACACCTCCCGGCCAGGACGCGGAGGCATCTGTTCCGCCACCGGTTGCAGCTCCGGCGATCAGCGCCCCGGCGATTGGTGCGGCTGACGCTGCTGCGACGCCTCCGCCAATTTCGGGTGGAACTGCGGCGAGTGCGCCGCCGCCGGCGATTGCGCCTCCACCGCTGGGTGTGAATCCGCCCGAAGATGACGTCGAGGAAGTGACTTTGTATGCGCTGGATGAAGAAGGTGACCGCGCCTTGATTGTTGGAGAAGGTGAGGCCGTCCATGCCGCCGAAAAAGAGCCGGATGCGAAGGAAAAAGTTTCCGCCCTGACTGTGGCGATTCTGGTCCACGTGTTGATTGCGATTGGATTTGCGTTTGTGGCGATGGCCCAGCCGCGCCCGAATCCGCCCCAGATTTCTGTTTCCGCCCTGGCAAACACCGATGAGTCCAGTCTGGAAACACAGACCGTCACCAAGATGACGCAGCGTTCCGCGTCTGCCGTGGCTTCAGCCCAGCCGGTGGTCAGCGCGCAGGCATTTTCGAACCTGGCAATGCCGGAAGTGACGGACATCAGCGAAGATTTGACGATGGTCAGCATGTCCAACTCCGATGCCGGATTTGGCATGTCGATGAGTGGTTTCGGCGACGTTTCCAACATGGGTGCAATTCCGGCCTCGATGCGGTCGCGTTGCTCCATGTCCCAGAGGATGCAGCGTCTTCGAGAAAGTGGTGGTCAGGACCGGGCAGAGAAATCCGTCCGAAAAGCGCTCGACTGGATGACCGCCACGCAAAACAAAGACGGGTCCTTTGGTAAAAAATACAAGTGTGCCATGACTGGTTTGGTATTGCTGGCTTATCTCGGCCACTGTGAAACGCCGGAATCTCCCAAATACGGCGACTCCGTTGTGAAAGCCGCGACCTGGTTGATGAAGCACGGTCGCGGGAACGACGGGCGTCTTGCCATGGAATCGACCGGACACGCCTGGGTGTATGAGCACGGAATCGCGACGTATGCGCTCTGTGAGCTTTACACGATGACGAAAGAAAGCGGCAAAGAAATTCCCGGTCTCAAAACCGTGCTCACCAAGTCAGTCGGACTGATTGTCAAAGGCCAGACTGATCTCGGGGGATGGGCTTACGGTTACAGTCTCAACCCCGGCGGAGACGATATGTCTGTCGCGGGTTGGCAGGTGCAGGCGTTGAAAGCAGCCTACAACACCGGTGAAAAATTCCGCGGTTTGGAAGACGCGCTGGATAATGCGATGGCCTACATCGCGAAGATTCAGGACGGCGAAGGTGCCTTCAAATACCGGCCCGACAACGCGCAGGGCAAACGGACCCTGACCGGTGCCGCCCTACTCAGTATGCAGGTGTGGGGCGAAATGGGCTCTCCGACCTATGAAAAAGGAATGAATTATCTTTCCGGTGCCGTTCAGCGGAACCCGCCGCTGGGCCGCAGCTACTACGAACCGTATTACAATACGCAGGCCTTTTTCCTCCACGGCGGAGACGAGTGGGAGGAATACAATAAGAACTTCCAGAACAAACTGCTCGACGCCCAGAATGCGGACGGTTCGTGGACTGGACCGAATATGGGTGGTCACGGAGGAGAAGATTCCCACCACATGAATACAGCCTGGGGCTGTCTCATGCTGGAGGTTTACTACCGCTACCTGCCGACGACCGACAAGGTCAAGGATTTGAAGCCCCGCTAATCAGGCAGCAAACAACAAAAACAATTTCAAAAGACCGCGGCTGAATATCCGGCCGCGGTTTTTTTGTGCCGGGTTGTTCAAGACAGAGAGGCGTAAATGGCATCGTCGAGTTCGTCGAACTGCCATTCGAAATCGGTTAGCCGCATGACCACCGGTTCGACCCGCAAGCTGCTCAGGAACATTTCGGACATACCGCCGGGGAGCCGTTTCAGAGCAAAAGCAGGCACGGGAAGAATCGCCGGCCGATTCACCGCCCCGGCGAGTGTTTTCGTGAAATCGATGTTGCGGACTTGGTCCGGGCCGACGCAGTTAACCGGCCCCCTGAGGTTGGAATTCACCACCGATTCCAGAAAAATTCCTGCAACGTCCTTGACGTGAACCCAGGGCATCCATTGCTTTCCGTTTCCCAGTTTACCGCCCAGGCAGGCCTTGAAAACCTTGCGGAGAATCGGCATCGCGCCGCCATTGGAACCGAGAACAAACCCAATCCTCGGTGTCACGGTGCGGATGTCGTACTCTTTTTCCGCGGTCATCGCCGCATTTTCCCACCCCTGGACGACCCGGGCAAGGAATCCAAACCCATGATCCGATTCCTCGTCAAGAGGAGCATCGCCGGAGTCGCCGTAATAGCCGACTGCCGAGGCCGCAACGAGAACACCGGGGCGATCGGCTTCCGGGAGCTTTGCCAGGCCCTTTACGAGCGCGTCCGTCCCATCGACCCGGCTGGAATAAATTCGATCCTTCTTTTTTTTTGTCCAGATACCGAGCAGTGATTCCCCGGCGAGGTGGATCATCGCGTCCAGGCCTTTGTAGTCCGAATTTTCGGGGTCCGCGAATCCCCGGACCTCCTCCGTGCCGGGAATGATTTTTGCCGGGTTTCGGGAAAATCCAATCACTTCGTGGCCGGCGTCGTTGGCGGCCTCGATGATCGCACTCCCGATAAATCCACTGGCTCCTGTGAGGCCGATTCGCATCCGTGTTCCTTTTTACCTGAAAGGCCCGATCCTGCCACTGTTTATTTCGATTTCAGAAAATTCCTCAGCGAGAACCAATCGGGTTCATTTGAAAATCTTCTCATTTTCCAGATCTCCGGTTTCTGAAAAATGACGAAACGCGATTTGTGGTTTTCCATCGATTCGCGCAGTCGTGACAGTGAGATATCCGCCCTTCACCCGGAGAAACTTGTGGATCTCCGGCATGAAATTCTTCTGGTTCCAGCCGCCGGCGTGCTTGTCGCTGGCCGGTCCGCAGGAAAATTCGTGCAGCTTCGTCCGTGGATCGATGGAGTGATACTGCCAGTGCCGGTCTCCGCAAACGACAAAGGCGTTCTTCTGCAAAGCGAGGAAATCCCGGACCTGATCTCCCTCATGCGTGAAAACCCTGTTCGAGTGATTGTCATTTTTCCCTTTCGCGCGGTCGGGCCCGACAACTGGGGTCGGGCTGATGAGCACACGAAACGTGGCGTCGCTTTCGGCAAAGGTTTTTTTAAACCACGCCATCTGCTCCTCGCCCCAGATCGTCTTTTCCGGACCGTCCGGATCAGTGTTGGCGCTGCGAAAATCGCGCCCTTCCACCATCCACACCTGCAAATCTTTGCCCCAGCGCTGTGTCCGGTAAGTTTTTCGTCCATGCATCGGCACCTGATGCACGAAAATGTCCAGCCCCTGCGCAAAGGTGAACGTCCCCATCACCCGCGTCTCCATCGTCGGCCAGCAATCGTTGATCCAGGTGTCGTGGTCGTCCTTGATGAAATAGCTGGCCACGCGGTTGTGAAACCGTACGTTCGTCGGGCGGCTGTAGGTCCGCTGCCAGTGATAATTAGCCAGCCCGGGCGTTTTCGCGAGCCGGTCGTAATAGACGATGTCGCCAGTGTGAACGAAAAAATCGAGCTCGGGATGTTTCTCGAGCAGCGTGTCGTAGATCACGAAACCGTCGTCCGAATTGCGGTCCCAGAACGCCTGGCCGGTCGAAACGGCAAATTCCACGATCTTCGAATCGTCATCCGCTTTCGGTGCGGTGAAAAATCCCCCTTTGATTTCCTGTCCGATTTTTTCCGGATCTGTTGCGCGGCTCTGGGCCAGAACAGTGTATCGCCGGCCGGGCAACAGATCCTCCAGCACGTGCTGCACCGTGAAATCCCATTCCGGTTCGACCGGTTTCCATTCGGAAAATTTCCAGACGTAATCGTCCCCGTCCGGTTTGTAGGCGATCCGTGTTTCGCCCGGCATGCCCGGAAC
>JABDJT010000382.1 GCA_013003335.1 Verrucomicrobiales bacterium
CAGAATCGGGCCGAAGCCAATTTCAACCTCGCGCAGTGCTACGAGAAAACCAGCGACACCGATTCGGCCATCAAGCTTTACGCCATCACCTACGTGAATTTTCCCGGCCACCTCGACTGGTCGACGCCGTCCTATCTACGCGCCGCTGAATTGCTGAAGGAAGACGGTCGCGACGGGGATGCGCTCCTCGTGCTGGTCGATTTTCTGAAACGGCTCGGGCATCTCGAGCACGACAACATCCGTAAAGGCCGGCGGTTGTTTCAAAAATGGAAAGCTGAGTGGGTGGAAAACCAGGCCAACGGAGGAACCAAATCATGAAGTGTTTCGCGATGACTCTCTTCATCTTTCTGGTTTCGTCGCTGCCAGTTTTCAGCCAGCAGGCCACCACTCCCGCAGCCGGGCCCGCCGGCCCCGAAAAACCGGTCCGCGTCTTTTTGAAAGGCGGCCGCAGCCTCGACGTGATCGTCACCGCGACCAGCGCGACGGAGATTCAATACAAGATGCCCGGCCTGAACACCGAGGCTCAGCTTCCGTTTGACCAGATCGAAAGCATTTCCTGGCACCCGCCCGAAGAATGGATCGGCGCAATGGATTTTTTGAACAAGGGCGATCTCGAAAACGCCATCAACCTCTTCACCGCCGTCATCACCGCGCCGCCGGAGAAAACGAAATATCCGGCCCCCGGGAATTTCAAAACGCGCGCTCGGCGCAAGCTGCTCGATGCCTGGCATGCCCGCCAGAACGGAAAAGCCATCGCCGAGCAGCTCGAAAAACTGGAGCCGGAGATTCACCTGCTGCCGGTTGCCGAGCGGATTTTGCCAACCGTTTTCCATGCCTGGGCCGCCGTTGCGAAAGAGGATTGGGGCGGTGTTCTCGCGCTGGCTCTCGCGGAAAAAGCCGAAGGCCACACCTCCTCCACGGCCGAGTTGGCCTATCTCGAAGGCCTTGCCCTCCGGGCCGGGGGTGACGAAGACGGAGCCCGGCTCGCTTTTACCCGCGCTTACATGTTCGAAGCCGCCTCGAATCACGCCATCGCCAAACTGGCCGTCGAAGCGTCCATTTCCGGAGATGACGACCCCGATCTCGTCCCCAAGGCCCACTTTTACGCCACCCTGTTCGGGAACGGCACCCTCTGGGAAGACGCGTCCGAAGCGGCCCAAGAAGCCCTCAAGGTCGACATCAACGAAGGCCGCGCCGCCCTCGGCGAGCAGGAAGCCCAGCCCGCATCCACCGATTTCAACGACCCGGAGAAAAAAGCCAAGCGGCTTGAGTCGCTCGAGAAAAACTGAGCGGTACGAACCAACAGGGTATGCTCGCCAAACCAACCCTGTTGATTCGTTTTCCCGCAACCTTGCTCGTGACGGCGGGTTCATATTTTGCTACCAAGTTCCTGTTATGACGCGTGCGCTCTCTATTCTTCTTTGCTCGATTTTTTCATTCTCCCTCCTCCAGGCGGAAAACTGGCCGCGTTTTCGCGGACCGAACGGCTCAGGGAAAAGCCGTGCCACGGGCGTCCCGCTGGAATGGAGTGAATCAAAAAACTTGAAATGGAAATACGATTTGCCGGGGCCGGGGTCATCTTCGCCGATCATCTGGGGCGACAAGGTGTTTGTCACCTGCTACTCGGGATACGGCCACGACGGTGGCAGCCCGAGTATCATGGAGCTGAAACGGCACCTGATCGCCCTGAATCGGGACACGGGTGAAAGGCTTTGGGAGAAAACGGTCGAAGGCGTGAGGGAGGAGGATCCGTATTTCAATTTCATGGAAGAACACGGCTACGCGAGCAACACGCCTGCGACCGATGGCGAACTGGTGTTCTGCTTTTTCGGAAAAGCCGGAGTGGTGGCGTTCGATTTCGAGGGGAACCAGCTTTGGAAAGCTCCGGTGGGCGCGATGCATTCGTCCAAGCGCTGGGGTTCGGCGTCGAGCGTGGTGTTGTTCGAAGATCTGGTGATCGTGAAAGCGGGCGATGAATCCCGCGCTGTGGTTGCCTTCGACAAGTTTACCGGTGCGGAAGTTTGGACGGCAGAGAGCGGCATGTTTGAGCAAACCTATGGCACGCCGGTTTTGCACAAGGTGAGCGAGGATCGCACAGACCTGATTGTGGCCGGGGTCGGAGAGGTGTGGGGTATGAACCCGTCCAGCGGCGGCCTGCGCTGGTTCGCGAAAACCAACCTGCTCGGCAATATTTCCTCCAGCCCGGTGATCAGTGATGACGGATCGATGATGGTCCTGTTCGGCGGCTTTCCGCGGACGCTCGGGATCGGATTGGAAATCGGGAAAAAGGGGGATGTGACCGATAGTGCTGTGATCTGGGAGAACAACGACGTGAAAAGTTACATGACCATCCCGGTGTTCCACGAAGGAAAACTGTATTTTGTCCGCGACGAAGGAATTGCCTGCTGCGCGGATCCGAAGGCCGGCACGATTCTCTACGAAGAACGTCTCGCTCACACCCAGGGACGCGGTGGCCGCGGGAAGCCGTTTTACGCCTCGCCGGTTTTGGTGGATGGCCATGTGCTGGCGGTGAGCCGGACGGCGGGCACTTTCGTGATCGAAGCGAAACCGAAATTAAATCTGGTGCGGACGAATTTCATCGAAGGAGATGAAACGCGATTCCAGGGAACGCCGGCGATTAGCGACGGGAAACTGTTCCTGCGCTCGGAGAAGGCGATTTACTGCATCGGGCACGAGTGAGAAAAACTCATTTTGAATTTCCCGCAGGGCGGCGTTTGGTGCGGGCACCCACGGATGGCTGCCCCACGAAAAACCAAAATTCTCGCAACGCTCGGACCGGCGACAGAATCGCCGGAAATGATCGGCAAGCTGATCTCGGCCGGGGCGAACGTGTTCCGGCTGAATATGAGCCACGCGGACCACGACTGGTGCCGCGAGATCGTGGGTCACATCCGCGCGCAATCGGAGGAACTGGATCAGACCGTGGCCATCCTGATCGATTTGCAGGGACCGTCGATCCGGACGGGTGACCTCGAGGAAAAACTCGAGTTGAAGAAGGGCGATATCTGCGAATTTCGGAATGCGGATCTGGAGCCCTCCGAAGATTGTTCGACGACCACGAACTACGACGGACTCGCCGATGATGTGAGCGTCGGAGACGTGATGCTGGTCGACAATGGCGAGATTCATTTCAAAATCCAGCGCAAGGAATCCGGCCGGTTGATCTGCGAGACACTGACCGAAGGGAAGATGGGTTCCCGGCGCCACATCAATCTGCCCGGCGTCAAAGTGAACCTGCCGCCGTTGACCAAGAAAGATATTCGCGACCTGGATCTGGCCGCCGAGCTTGAGGTCGATTTCATTGCGATCAGCTTCGTGCGGGATGCGGAGCACGTCCGGGAATTGCGTGATCAATTGGCCGAACGAGAATGCCGCGCCAAGATCGTTTCCAAGATTGAAGATCAGGAGGCGATGCGGAACCTGAGTGAAATCATCACTGCTTCCGATGCAGTGATGGTCGCCCGCGGTGATCTCGGCATCGAGGTCCATATCGAGGAACTGCCCGTTGTGCAGCGGACCATTTTGCGCGAATGCGCCCGGATCGGGCGAAAAGTGATTGTTGCCACTCACATGCTCGAATCGATGGTCGAAAACCCCGTCCCGACCCGGGCGGAGGTGACCGATGTGGCAAACGCGGTGTTTGAACAGGCCGACGCAGTCATGGTCAGCGGCGAAACGAGCGTGGGCCAGTATCCCGTAAAATGCATCGAAGTGCTGGATCGCATCACGCGCCGGATCGAGCAGGAGCCCGGCGCGAAATTCTGCGAGAACATCGAACTGCGGACGGAAAAGCAGCAGACCGTGAAATCAGCGATTGTGCTGGCCAATTCCCTGCCCGATTCGACAATGATCGTGTTTACCGCGCGCGGCGTGCTGGCGAATTACGCGGCTCATCAGCGGCCGGAACACGCTCACATTTACGCATTCACTCCGGAAGAACGAGTCGCCCGCGCCCTCCATCTCAACCGCGCAGTCGATCCTCACGTGATGGATTTCGAAAAAACCCCGGAGGAAACCATTCGCAAAGCGATTCAGTTTCTGCTGGATCGCGACAGCGTTGAGGAAGGGGACCCCATCGTGATTTTGAGCGATGTCCTGTCCGGCGATTTCGACACCGAAGCTATCCTGCTGCGGAAAGCGTAGGAAACGATCGAACAGGGTATGTTCGGCAAACAGACCCTGTCGGATCGAAACTCAGTCAGTCCCGAATTTCCGGAAGTTCGCCGGGAGTCAGGCTGACTGTTTTCACCTCCGGCTTGACTTCAAGTTGATCCGAACGGGCGGTGAGCCGATTCTTTTCCCCGCAATACAAGCATCGAAACCGGTTCGAAAAGAAAGCCTGCGTGGCGATTCCCTGCTGGTAGCTGATTCCGAGAAATCGCCGGGCCTTCGGGTGCTTGATGCACTTTCCGACATCGAACACCGGCCCCGCGCAGACCCGGCAGTTCAGGGACTGCGAAAGTGCCAGCGCAAGGATTTTGGTGCCGACAAAAGCTCCGATGCCACCGATCCCGGCCTGGAGAGCCAGGCTGTGGCTGGACAGAAATCCGTACGCGAGCAGGCCGATGGTGACGGGAATCGTCAGGGCGTGGAGGATCCAGGTGAAGGCGGCAATCCGAATGGTTGCGGAGCGGCGATGGGGGGACCGGGATCGACTGGGAGGCGCGACAGCCATTAACCGAGGATACGATTTCAATACGGAAAATCAAATAGTTATGAAAAATTAAGCTTCAATCACAGACGGTTCTCTCAATTTCGCCCTTGCTTATGTTCCGGTTCACGCCAGATATAGTCCGCCCCGGCTCCGACCTCTCCAAACAGATGACAGCTTCCTCCTCCGCGTCCGCCCCGGACGATTCTCTCCTCAGAAAATCGTCCCTTTACCGCGAATTTCTCGCTCAGCGCGAGGAAATCCTGCGCCACAAATGGCTGAAATCCGAGGAGGCCGGTGAAGATATCGGATTCGAAGCGGCCCTGGTGGACTGGATCGTGAATCACCAGGGAGAGTGGAAGAGAAACCGCCGTTGAGGAAAAGCGGTTAATTCCTCCGCCGTGTACCCGAAGGGAGGTAAGCGGTGGCGTCTTCAGAGCGGCCGGCATTTCGTGCCAGCCGGGACATGAGCAATCGGAGTTCGGCGGAAAAAATTCCGTAATTACCAGGCGCACCCGGATCCCTTCGGAGTCCGCTGATGCCCTGTTTCCAGGCGCTTCGGGCGGCCTGTGGGTCATTCTGCATCAGGGCAATTTTCCCCAGGTTGATCACGAACTGTCGGTATTCATCGGCCGTGAGATCAGTGGCGGGCGTTTCGACGGCCAGGCCGTTGACCTGCTCATACAACTGACGGGCGGTCTCAAGGGCCGTTTCGAGATCTTTCCGAAACAGAGCGATGTCCATCTCTGCGAGGACAGACTGCACGGAGGGCGGCGATTCTTCGATCGGTTCGGGTGGAAATTCGACTTCCGGCTCGTTTTGCGCAGGCTCGACGGGTTTCTGGAGCGGAGTCGCCGCCGGAGAGGGGACCGCGGGGGAGGTGGCGAGGCCCCGATCTTCCGGGATCAATCTAGCAGTAGTTCCAGAATCGGCCCTGTCCGGATATTCGGTGGGAGGGTTTTCCCGGCTCTGGATGGATAAAGCGATTGCGATTACGGATGTCAGGCCCGCAACAGCCGCGATCCAAACGCGGCGATTCCTCCGCTTACGACGATCGACCTCGTCGGCCTCTTGCACGGAAGCGGTGAGAAACTCGAAAGCGAGGGCGCTCAGGCACGGTTTTTCGGCGTGTTGGTTCAGCAAATTCCGGGCCCTTGTGATGGATCGATCCACGTGCAGCAGAAGGTCTTTTTGCCGACCCGTGGTGTGCCAGGAAAGGGCATGATTTTCGAACTGGTCCGCCTGGCGTGCTCCCCTGGAATCGACTTCGTCAGTCGTCCACTTCACGGCCCGGTCCCATTCTTTCAGCAGGGCAGGGGAGACCAGGGAGAATTTGGCATCTTCCAGCGAGCGTCCGGTAATCCGCAGCAGCCCCCCACGGGAAAGTTCGGTCGCGATCTTCCACAAGTGCGGATCGGAGGAGAAATCGCGGGCCGGAACGGCGTTGCTGCCATTGGAGGAAGCGATTCGCTGGATGATTCGGGCAACTCCGGCGTGATCCTTCTTCCGTAATTCGGCGAACAGAGTCTCGGCGTCGTCCGGGCTGAAGTGATCACAGGAAGCTTCCGGTGAGTCGACCGTCGTTTCGATGATTCGCTGGTTGGGAATCCGGCTGCGCCGGACGCCGGCCCGAACATCTTTCGCGATCCATTCGCGGTAGGAAAGCGTGATGAGCAGCGAATTCAAACCGAGGAGTTCGCGGAGAAATCCGAATGGATCACTGGCGGTTCCAAAAAGCGGAATGAAGGATTCACTCTCGCCCACGTGCTCCTCCAACAGTTTCTCCAGGCCGTCCACCACAAGGAGAACGCGCAGTCCGGCCAGGTTCGTATCGACATTCATTTCCAGCCCCCGAAGCAGCGAGAACAGTTTTTTTCCCACCCGGATGGGATCCACCTTTGCTTCATCGAGCAACTCGCGCAATTTTTGGGGCGATTGCCTCCGCAATTCCGGGTGAATTTCCCAAATCTCCTGCACACATCGTCGAACCAGGGAGGATGGCGTGTCATCCGCTGACACATCAACTAGACAGGCGTGAAACGTGGCCGAATTTTGGCCGGCGATCCGCTCGAGTTTTGATCGAAGCCCGTCCCGGGCGAATTGGGATTTTCCCCCGCCGCTGGGACCGGTCACCAGGACGAGAGGTCGATTCGGGACGTTCCGCAGCCGAGCTACCAGTTTCTGGACTTTCGGGTCTGTTTTGGAGCCCGTCGAACCCGTTTTTCGGGTAGCAGATTTGGCTTTGGTCACGGGCCGTGTCATTCGCAAAAGGAGGATAATTTCCACGATGTGAGACGCAGAAATGAGGGGAGCGTAGATTACTTGAGAACTTGAGGTGAGTCCATCCTAAATTTGAAATTCTAAGGATCTACCATAATTATTCACAAAACCCACTTTCAACTGAATCTGAATTTAATAATTTTTAGCACAATCACTTAAAAGATTTTATCATTTGTTCGGTGTTGAAAGTGGTAAATTGCTTTTCGTTTTCACCTCTCTTTCGATACTGCTATGCTTCGATTCAACCTTTTCGGTTATCCCGTCCGGGTCCACTGGATGTTCTGGATCCTGTGCATTATCCTTGGAATGGGATACCTCCAGCAACGCGATCGTCAGGGGCCGATTTCATTCCTGATCGTGACGGCTGTGGTGTTCGGCTCCATCCTCTGGCATGAGTTGGGCCATGCTTGGGCCCGGAAACGCTGTGGCGCGAATTATTCAGAAATCGAACTGCACGGCATGGGCGGTCTGTGCGGCGGTCCCGGCTATCTCACGCGAAAGCAAAGCATGTTCGTTTCCGCGATGGGGCCGGCCGCCAGCATGCTGCTCGGGGCTGTCATTTTTCCGCTGAAATTTACTCCCGGCATGGATTGGGTCATGGATCCCACGAACCCCGGATTTGCCGTCCGGCAGAATATTTCCTTCGCCGTATTCGTGAATCACATGATCTGGGTCAACATCGGCTGGGCCCTGCTGAACCTGCTTCCAGTCATGCCGCTCGATGGTGGCCAGATTTTTAACGCATTTATGGCCAATAAAAATCCGGCCCTCGTTCCCAGGGTCGGAATGATCGTCGCCGGTATCGTTGCCATCCTCGGCCTGTTGGCCGTTCAACTCTGGATGGCCTTCATTTTCGGCTTTCTCGCCTATCAGAACTACCGCCGCATGCAGGGGACGCACAGCGGTTTCTGGTAAGCTCGCCGCTGCGAATCAACAGGGTTCATTCGTCGAACAGACCCTGTTGGTTCGAAAATCTTCCCGGCCTTTATTCACCGGCACTGACCGCGGCCCGCAGGTCTTCCGAGAACATCGTCGCCATGTTTTTGTCGTAGCGAACGTGAATGACCCGCCAGTCGTCACTGCCGGGATCGTAAAAGGTGAATTCATTCACGAACGGCTGCTTTTCGAAATGCGCGACGCAGCGAATGACGATGGTGCGCTTGGAAACTTCCGTCTCCCGCGCGATATCAAAATCGATGAAACCTCCCATTTGGGACACCAACTGACCGAACGCGGTGGCAACCTGGTTGGCATTCAATTCCTGAACATCCGGATTTCCCATCAGGATTTCTTTGAGGGCTTCCGCGGAACGGCCGTCTTTGCACTTCGCGTAAAATCCAACGATTTGCTGCTTGGGCGAAAGTGCTTTCGCCGGGGCGGGAGCCTTGGCACCGCCCTTTCCCTTGTCCTGAGCCGGCGACTGCGTCAGGGGGAAAACCACAGCAACGGCCGCGAGGAGGAAAATGGGTGTCTGATTGAGTTTCATGGTAATTCGATTTTGGGGCGGATTCTAAAACGGGAACGCCGTCAAAGTCAACTTGTCCCCGAAATCCTTGCTGTGATGGAGATTTTTATTTTTGGACGCCGGAAAATCATGCCATCTTGAAAAACTGCCGACCCGTTCATGCTCAAACGTTCTTTCCTGGCCCTGTTTGCCATCGCCATCCCCGTTGCCGGATTTTTCCTGCACAAAGACGGGCACCTGGCCTTTCTCAGCGCAGATCCTGCCCCTCCCGGAGCAAAGCCCGGGCCGGAAAAGCCCGAGACTCCACCGGACCTCCCACCTCCACCGCCCCCGAAAATCTCGATGCGCCCGGATGAACCGGAACCGATGTTGAAACAGAGCCGGGCTGACCAGGTCAAGCTGGACCGCTATTCCGGGAAAACGGTCACGGAAATTTTGGTGGAAATGAAGTCAAATCCGAAGCCGGACTCATTTCTCGCAGCCCTGCCGGAAGGTCCGTTTCCCTTTTCAGAAGGTGCCGTGTCCCGCGATCCCGAGGCAGTAAAAACGATTCTTATAAACCAACAGGGTACGATTGACGAACCAACCCTGTTGGATCGTTGGCGCGTCAACCTCGCCCATGTTGCCCTGGGTTCGTATCCCGATTCAGTCCCGAAACCGGTTTTGCTTCCGGATTTGCTGAAATCAAAGTCAGAACAATTTCCCGTCGTTTTTGAACCGGCAGCCGAAGCAATCTCAGTCGCGGGCTGGCATCGCGCCGACTTTGACAGCGATGGAGACCAGGATGTGTTTGTTGTCCGTTCGGAGGGGCTGCCGAATTCCCTGCTCGTCAATGAAAACGAAGAATGGGACGACCAAACCGAACAGGCCGGCCTGCTTGCGTTTTTCGATTCCAGGAATGCGTTCTGGGTCGATCTTGATCTGGACGGATTGCTGGACCTGGTTGTCGGAAATGCCGACGCCCCCGTGGAGATTTATCGAAACGCAGGTGCCGGAAAATTTGAATCGATTGCACGAAAGTGGCTGCCGAATGATTCGGCAGGCAGAGGCCAGGTTGCGGTGGCTGATTTTGATGGCGATCTCTTTCCGGATCTGGCTGTCGGGGGATCGGTTTTTCGCTCGGTTCCGGCAGATTTGCTGAAGGACTGGCGATTTGCTCCGATTTTTGAAACGGGAGGACGAGCTGCAGCGGTGGCTTCGGATTTCGACAACGACGGCGACATGGATTTGGTCACGGCGGATCCGGGCGCCTTTTTCCTGAACGACGGCGACGGTATTTTCACCGATGTCACGGGGAAGATCGGCCTCGCGGAAATCAGTGGTGTTTCCACTCTGACAGCCGCGGACCTGGACCGTGACGGTTTTGACGACCTGCTGATCGGGACGGTTTCCGGTCTGCCCAATCGCGCATTTTGGAATCGGGACGGCTTGTTTTTTCGCGAGGTGACTGCGACCAGCCGGCTCGGATTCCTCGATGATCCCGGAACGGCGATTTCTGTGGTGCAGAGGCCGGACGGCGTCGCCGTGCATGCCGGGAAACGAGTGGTGAAAGCTACCACCTCCGGAAACGCGACTCATCTGACCTTGAATTTTCAGCAGGCTGGAAACTTCCGCGTGACGATCGTCACGCGCGATCCGGATTGGGTTTTGCAGACGATTGACCGGACTGTGACCGGACCGGGAACGGCGTTCTTCAGTCTCGGTCGCGTGAAACGGGTGGAATCGGTCGCGATTTCTTCGCTGACCCGCGGGAGCGGCCAATCGTGGTTCTTCGAAAAATCGGAGGTGCCACTGAACGGAGAACTTTCCGTCGGAGACTGATCCGTCAATGCGTTTTCAAAAAGTGGACGATTTCGTCCGCGAGGCGGGCATTGATCCCGTTTACCTCCGCAATTTGCTCTGCGGTCGCTTTCCGAATCCGCGCGACGGAGCCGAACCGCTTCAACAATCGCTCTTTCCGTGCCTGGCTGATTCCGGGACAGTCGTCCAGAATCGATTCTTCGACGCGGCGCTTCATCAGGAGCTGATGATAGCCGTTGGCGAACCGGTGGGCTTCGTCGCGAATGCGCTGCAGCAATTTCAGAGCACCGGTGTCGTGGGAGAGCACGAGCGGTTCGGAATTGCCGGGCCGGAAAATTTCCTCGCGCTGCTTGGCCAGGCCGATGATCGGCAGATCGTGGAGGCCGAGTCGCTGGAGTTCTTTCACCGCCGAGCTGAGCTGGCCTTTTCCGCCGTCGACGATGATCAAATCCGGCAGGCGAACGAACGGTTTTTTCTTCTCCTGCGATTTTTTCACCATCTCTTCCCGCTCGATTCGGCGCATCGCCTCCATCGGATTTTCCTGGTTCGCGTCGGCTGCGTCTTCGCCGACAAATTCCCGCGCCTCGAGCAGAATTCGCGAATACCTGCGCCGGACGACCTCGGCCATCGACGCAAAGTCGTCCTGCCTTTCGACGGTTTTGATCCGGTAACGGCGGTAACTCGAATTTTCCGAAACGCCATCCCGGAACCGGACCATCGAAGCGACGATGTGATTTGAAGAAATGTTGGAAATATCGAAGCACTCCATCACGGTCGGCGGTTCGCCCATGCCGAGCGCGTCCTGCAATTCAATGACGTCTTCCTTGGGCTTGATCGCTTTTCCCGGCACGCCACGCTTCCGGAACTGCCGGGTCGGCCGGAGCGTTTTCTTCAAATTATCGACCATGTCCCGCAGCTCGGCGGCGCGTTCGAAATCGAGTGCTTCGGCGGCTGCTTCCATATCCTCCTCGATCGACCGGACCAGGTCCTTGGAATGGCCGCTGAGGAACTCGCAGGCCTGCTCGACTTTGGCGAGATACCCTTCCCGATCGATCTTTCCGATGCAAGGAGCCGAGCAGTTTTTGATGATGTCGTTCGAGCAGTGCTGGTAATCTTTCTCGCCCGGATTCATGGGCCGGCAGGCCCGGAGGCCGAACTCGCGATTCATCCATGATATCGTGCGCCGCAACGCTCCGGAATGCGCAAACGGCCCGAAATAGCGCGCTCCGTCGTCCTTTTTCAAACGAGTCAGCCCGAATTTCGGCCAAGGTTCTTCGAGGTGAATTTTGACAAGCAGGAAACGCTTGTCGTCCCGAAAGGCGACGTTGTATTTCGGGCGATATTCCTTGATCAGTTTGCCTTCCAGCAGCAGCGATTCCGGCTCGTTCCGCACGGTGTGATAGTCGAAATCCCAGATCGATTCGATCAACGCGCGCGTTTTGTGCTCGGCCATTTTTTGCCGGGACGGCGTGAAATAAGACGCGAGGCGTTTTCGTAAATCCCGGGCTTTTCCGACGTAAATCACCGTCCCAAACCGGTCCTTGTGTAGGTAAACCCCGGGCTTGTGCGGCACTTCCTGCAGCTTTTTCTGGAGATCGGGTTTGGCGGAGGTTGGCACAGAGCACAATCGGCGGGAGCCCGTTTCGAGTCAACTATCGAACACTTTTGTGCGAAATGCGGTTTCGGAAGAGGGCGGCTTCAAAACTCCTTTGGCTTCTGGCCTGCGAGGATCGCATCCATCGCCTTCTCGATAATGGGAAAGCGCTTGTGGCTCTTGTCCATTTCCGGATTTTTCTTCACCATTCTCGCCCGCCAAGCTTGGTAAACTCCCATCTGCTCCCGATTCAAACTGCGAAATTTATCGATAAGCTTTTGCGATGGAACGGCACGGCCCCACTTGTCGTAGATAATTTTTTTCGGGGCCGGTTTCAGTTGTGATTCACTGAATTGCACTGTGGTCAATTCGGCTCCATCGCCAATCGAAATCGTGGCTGTAATCTTTGTGATGTCGGTGTTTTCATCCACGCCGACGAGTTTCCAGCCCTGTTCATTCGGGGTGTCTGAAATCAGGACCGTCTTTTCCGTCTTCCGGTTTTTCAGCGTGGCGACCGGTTTTCCGTCAATTTGCGCGACTCCCGTCAAGAAATACAAATCGGACAGGCTCAGCACGCGGGTAAAGGGCGAGTTCGTTTTCACCTCCGAAAAGTTTTCGGGCGAAAGCGGAACGGGAAGGCAATTGAGGGGAATCTCCGGCGCGGACGGATTTTGAGCAGCCCCCTGCGAAAATAGGCCGGCCATCGACAGGAGAAAGATGGCGGGGCGGGAGTTCATCTCAAAAAGACGGAAAACTGGGTTGGTCCTCCCAATCAACCCTGTTTACTCCTCTTCTTCATCCAAAATCTCTCTCCAGGCTTTTCTGGCTTCTTCCGGAGTCATCTTACCGAGTTCCACGGCAGCATCCAATCCGCGTTCAATCGCTTCGTACAACTCTTGATCATCCTCCTCATCTCCTGCGATTTCTCTCCACATTTCCTTCGCCTCCTGCTCGCTGATTTTTCCGAGTTCCACTGCTGCCTCCAGGCCTTCAGCCACTCGTTCAAGCAATTCCTCCCGCTCCTCCTCGTCCTCGCCCTCTTCTTCACCTTCCTCCTCAGATTCTTCGTCAGCGATCTTTCTCCACACCCGTTCGGCCGCTTTTTTCGACATCGCTCCGGAATCAACCGCGAATTCCAGCGCCACTTGCGCGCCTTCTAAAAACGCTTCGAATTCCTCTTCCTCCTCCTCTTCTGCATCATTTTCTTCCTCACGTTCCTCCTCCTTTTCAATTTTATCCAGGTAGGCTTCGTGTTCGCGTTCGATGGCCTCCCATTTTTTTCGCGCCTCCTTTTCGGTCAAATCGCCGGCCTCTACCGCCGCCTCAATTTTTTCCGCGAGGGCCTTTAATTTTTCTTCGGCTTCCTCCGCTTCATCGGCGTGAACCTGGAAAACGAACAGGCAGGTGATGGCCAGGAGGGCCGGAAGGATCAGGAACAGTCGATTTTTCATACACATATATCGCCTCAAAAAAAGCCGTTCGGAAAGATTCTTTTTGGAAAACTGAATCAACTGGGTTGATCTGGCGAACCGGCCTTGTTGAATTGAAAATGCACCAATTTTGAACGGAAGGCGCATGTGCTTCGTCTAACCACCAGAGTCAAAATCCTTGACGATTGAGTCTTTGAACCGGAACTTTATGACACTTTGAGTACCTTTCTCCAGAATGCTTCGCTGCTTCTGCTCGCAATTTTGCTGGCAGCGCCGCAGCAGTTCGCGGTCGCTTTCTGCACGTGCACGGGGGAAATTTTCGGTGAAGTTTGCCCCTGCGAAGAGCGTGCCGAGGAGTCGTCGATTCCCTGTCCGCTTTCGAACGAATGTGACGAAACGCTTGATTTCGAGCGGGATGATTTTCTTCCGAAGCAGGATGGTTTTCGAGTCTCGTTGGATTCGATCGGCCCGACTCCTGAATTCGGTGCATCGAAAATCGGGTTCAACATGAATCCAAATTTGAATGCCGATTCCGGCCTTTTCACTGCCCGTTTTGGGCACCCGACAGGGACGATTTTGCAGACCAGTTGTGTCTTCGCAAAGTTCGTAAACCTCCGGGTTTGATCTGTTTCTGAATCCGCGCGCGGTTCTGACCGGCTTTCTTTCGGTCCATTTTTCTGCTTTTTGCGCGCGCCCTCCGGCTGGAAACCGCACCTGCGGTTCTCCGCGATTTCCGTCCTGTTTTTCTCCAAAGCCCAATTTTTCCAGACAAAAAATGTCACTTTCAGATCTCACTTCCAATTTTCCTGACTCCGGTTCAACCGGGGCGGACCAATTCAAATCCAAACGTCGAAAACGACGGGAAATTCCGACGTGGCTGCTGCCGGTCGTCCTGATCGTTGGATTCGTCGCCGTTTTTCTTTTGCTGTTCGGACAACGTTTTCTCCCGGCCCATCCGGTGAAAGTCGCAACGGTCTTGACGGTTCGGTCCTCGACTGCTGAAGCAAAATTTTCCGCGCCCGCCACCGGAAAAGCAGATGGAAAAGGCGAACTGCTTTTTCAGGCATCGGGTTGGGTTGAACCGGATCCGTATGTGATCGAGGTGCCGGTTTTGGTGAATGGAATTGTGGACACCGTCTCGGTTCTCGAAGGCGAAACGGTGACCAAGGGCCAAGTCTTGGCGACGTTGGTCGATGACGACGCGAAGCTGAATTACGACGAGGCCACGCAGGAACTGGGCACGCTTCAGGCTCAGATCGATGCGCATTGTCATCAAATCCCGGCGCTGGAGGCAAAAGTTGACGGCCTCAAAAAATCGGTCGAAGCGGAGCAGGCGCGGTTGTCGGAGATGCAGGATCAATACCAGCGGCTGAAATCGCTTTCCGGCGGCAGCATTTCCGAGCAGCAGATTATTTCCGCGAAACTGAAAGCTCAGGCCCAGGAGGCAGAGGTCGAGAAAGCGAAATCGATGATTCCGGAAACGGAAGCAGCTCTCGAAATCGTCCGGCTCGAGCGCGACGCGATGGAAAGCCGGCTGAGCGGGATCGAAATCAAACAGGCGCGCGCGAAACTCGCGCTGGACCGCCACACGATCCGTTCGCCGATGGATGGGATCATTTTGAATCTTTACGCCGCTCCCGGAAAAAAACGGATGGTCAACATGGATGACCCCAAATCGGCGGTGATTGTTGAGCTGTTCGATCCCGCCAAACTTCAGGCCCGGATTGACGTGCCACTCTCGGAGGCGGCTCTGATCGCGGTCGGTCAGCCCGTCGAACTGACCACAGATCTTCTGCCGAATGTCACGCTGAACGGGACCGTCACGCGGATCACCGGTCAGGCGGACATTCAGAGAAATACGCTGCAAGTGAAAGTCACGATCAACGAACCGGATGAGCGACTCCGGCCGGAAATGTTGGTGCGTGGCCGGTTTTTTGGGCGGCCTCAGACAGAAACGGATTCGGCGAAACCGGATTCAACAGCGGGCGGACGGCTGACACTTTTCATCCCGGAAAATGCCCTGACCGACGACCAATCCGCCTGGGTCGTGACGAGTGAAAACCAGGCAGAAAAACGAGAGCTGCAGCTGGGGCGCGAGGTTCGCGAGGATCACATTCAGGTTCTCGAAGGGCTGCGATCCGGCGAGCAGGTCATTTTGCCGCCCCACAACGAATTGAAACCCGGACTGCGTGTCCGTATCGAAAAATGAAATCAAATTCTTCATCCACTTCTCCATTGATCGAAATTCGCGATCTCTCGAAATCCTACCTGAAAGGGAAAACGAAGATCACGCCGCTGGAAGGACTCGATCTCGATGTCCAGCCTGGGGAATTTCTCGCGCTGATGGGGCCGTCCGGTTCCGGAAAAACCACGCTGCTGAATCTGGTGGCCGGCATCGATTCGCCATCCTCGGGAATATTGAAAATCTCGGGCCGCGACATTTCAGAAATGAGCCGGGGCCAGCTGACCGAATGGCGATCCGATCATGTCGGTTACATTTTTCAGCTCTATCACCTCATCCCGATCCTGACAGCGTACGAAAATGTAGAGCTGCCGTTGCTGTTGAAAAAAATGTCACGAAGCGAACGGAAATCGCGAATTCATTCGGCGCTCAATCTCGTTGGCCTTTCGGATCGCGCCGATCACCGGCCTGCGGAACTTTCCGGCGGGCAGGAACAGCGCGTCGCGATTGCCCGGGCGATTGTCCACAACCCGGAGTTGGTCGTCGCCGACGAGCCAACCGGTGACCTCGATCGCGAGTCTGCCGATTCGATTTTGGAACTGCTCCGATCGCTGACGAAGGACCACGGAAAAACAGTCGTGATGGTCACACACGATCCGAAAGCCGCCGGTGCTGCCGACCGGATTCTTTACCTCGAAAAAGGAAAACTGATCACGCCCGAAACTCAACCGGAGGAGCTGCAACCCGCATGAAACTGATTCTCCTCGCCCTCAAAACCCTTTCCCGGAACCGGCTGCGAACGCTGCTGACGGTTCTCGGCGTGGCGACCGGAATGTTCCTGTTTGCCGCGGTCGAAACGATGCAGCATTCCCTCGGCAAGGCGACGCAAATGTCCGCGGACGACACCACGCTGGTCGTCTATCGCGAAAATCGCTTCTGCCCGTCGACCTCAAGATTGCCGGAACATTACGCCTCAACGATCCGGAAAATCGACGGCGTCCGCGAGGTGATCCCTATTCAAATCACCGTCAACAATTGTGGCGCATCGCTGGATGTGATCACCTTTCGCGGCATCCCGCCGCTAACGCTCAAAGACTACAACCCCGATCTCCGCGTGGTTTCGGGAAGCTACGACGATTTCCTGAAACGATCCGACGCCGCCCTTGTCGGCGGGCATTTTGCCGCCCGTCGCGGCCTGAAACCGGGCGATCAATTCGAGGCGGTCGGCGTGAAAGTGCAGGTCGCCGCCGTGATCGAATCCGACTCGCCGCAGGACAACAACGTTGCTTACGTTCACCTGCCGTTTCTTCAGCAAGCATCGCGCGTCGGGCTGGGCGTGGTGACGCAATTCAATGTGAAAGTGGATTCGGCCGAAAAGCTGGACGAGGTGGCGAGCGCGATCGACGAGACGTTCCGAGCCGATCAGCAGCCCACCAACACCCGGCCGGAAAAAGCGTTTTTCGCTGAAACGGCGCGGCAGATGATCGAGTTGATTCACTTCACGCGCTGGCTCGGATTCGGGGCCGTCGCGGCCGTTCTGGGACTGGTGGCAAACGCACTGCTCCTCATCGTTCGCTCGCGGGTAAAGGAAACAGCAATTCTCCAAACGATCGGTTTTTCAAAACTCCGGATCAGTTTTCTTGTGATGACCGAGGGGCTTTTTCTCGGATTTCTCGGTGGCCTCGTCGGGGTCGCGGCAGCGATGCTGTTCTTTCATCTCAAGGCTTTCACTTTCGGAAATGAAGGGCTCACCCTGGCGATCGCCCCGTCCGTCACCGTACTCATCCGCGGACTCGCCATCGCAATCGCGCTCGGCCTGATCGCTTCGCTTTACCCCGCGTGGAAAGCCACGTCCCGCCCCTTGATCCAAACCCTGAACGCCTGATGTTACCTTTCACCTACGCCGTCAGAAACCTGTTTCGCGATCCCGCGCGTCTCCTCCAGACCGTTGGCGGGGCCGCGCTGGTGGTGTTTCTCTTGATGACCGCGTCGGCCATGAACAATGGAATGGATCAGGTGCTGTCAGCCTCCGGTTCTCCGAAAAATGTGATTTTGTTAGGAACGGGAAGCGAAGAATCGATTGAGCGATCCGAGGTGCATCTCGAAGTCGAATCCATCGCGGCGACTTCGATTCGCGGGCTGCAGGAGACGCTGGGTCAGTCCGCAGTGTCGGGCGAAATTGTTTACCAGGCACCCGTCGCGACAGAAACCGGAGCCGAAGAACAGGGCCTCCTCCGCGGGGTTCGCGAGAGCGCGTTGTTGGTTCATCCTTCGGTCCGGCTCGAGGAAGGACGATTTTGCGCTTCCGGGGAAGTGATGGTTGGCATTCTCGCTCATCGGAAATTGGGCGTTCCCAAATCCGAGATCGCGGTCGGAAAATCGATCCGTTTCGAAAATACCAATCTCACAATCAGCGGAATTTTCTCCGCGCCCGGCACTGTTCTCGAATCCGAAATCTGGTTCGATCGCAACGATCTCGCCACGCTGACCCAGCGCGACTCGCTCTCCGCCGTGGTGGTCCGGCTCGGCGACGCGACCATGGCCGATGTCGAAGCTTTCACTTTCCAGCGCAATGACCTCGAGCTCGCGGCCATCCGCGAAGACAAATACTACGACAAACTCGGAGCGTTTTATTCCCCGATTCAAACCATGACCTGGCTCACCGCTGCCATGGTCGCCGCAGGCGCTGTTTTCGGCGGCCTTAACACCCTCTACGCCGCCTTCGCTTCACGCGTCCGCGAGCTGGCGACGCTCCAATCAATCGGCTACAAACGCCCGGCGATTTTCGTTTCTCTCCTCCAGGAATCCCTGCTCGCCACCCTCACCGGCACCCTGCTGGCTCTCATTCTCGCCCTCGTTTTGATCGATGGAAAAACCGTCCCGTTCTCGATCGGAACGTTCCACCTCATCCTTTCCCCAACCGTGATATTGACAGGCCTCATCGTCGGCACTCTCCTTGGGAGTGTTGGAATTCTTCCACCCGTCTGGCGAACGCTGTCACCCTCACTGCCGAAGGCTCTACGCTCCAGTTAAAAGAACCCAAACCCAGAATCCCAACCTGCATATGAAAATGAATCCAAAAGAAACTCTCACCCTGTCAGCAGCGAGCCTGACGCTGTTTTTAGTCAGTTGCGGCGATGATGAAACCGAAGGCACCGCCGAACAATCCGGCGGAGAATCGGAAACCCTCACCCCTTTCGTCGTGGCTGATGCCCATTCGGACATCAAGCAAATCTCCGAAGTGTTTGCCGACCCAAAACCGGGAACCAAAGTCGTCACCGGTGGAGAAGTCATGGGCCGGATGAATCCGTTCGTCAAAGGGCGCGCTATGCTGGTTCTCGGCGACCCGACCAAGATCACTCCGTGCAGCCGGATCCCGGGTGACGAATGCCCAACCCCGTGGGATGTTTGCTGTGATCTGCCTGAAGTCATTAAAAAATCCATCGCGACGATCCAGTTCGTCGACGAAGACGGAAAAATCATCCCGACCGGTCTGAAAGGATTCAAGGGCATTAAAGAAATGACCTACCTCACCGTGTCGGGAACGATTGCCGAGGGTTCGAACGCCGATAACCTACTCATCACCGCTTCTGAGGTTTACGTCGCCGACGAATCCCCCTACAAAGATGCCAAGCCGGTTTCAGGACACGAACCCGAAGAAACCGGGGACGAAGAGAAAGAAAAACCTGCCGACGAGAAAAAAGAGTAAGCGTGTGCATTCGCCGAAACACCGAACGCCTCGCTGATCCACGAAACACAAACTCATGCAACGCCGCCGCAAATCAGCGGCGACTGCTTCAACGGCAGTCGTCGTGATCGCTCTGTATTTTCTTTCGCTGACTTCCTGCGAGTCCTTGAAAAAACGGGCCAATCCCGCCGACACAGCGGCAGTAGGCATGCAGTCGGCCGTGCCCGAATGGGCACAGGGAAAGCTCGATTCACCCTGGTGGCGGGTCTTCGATAGTAAATCGCTCAACGCCGACATCGAGACCGCGCTCGAACAATCGCCGGGTCTGTTTGTCATCGATGCGAGGCTTGAAAAAGCCGAGGCAAAAGCGCAATTGGCCCGCGCCTCAACCCTACCCCGCGCGAACCTCGGTTTCGGTTATCGGGAAGGTCGGGAGCGCGAAGTGGATTTCGGCCCGTACAATCTCGCGCCGTGGAAAGGGACCGCTCAATTTGACTGGGAACTCGATTTTTTCGGGCGGCTCAAGAACCTGAAAAATTCCGCCAATCAGAAGGTCCGTGCCGCGTTCTTTGATCTCGAAGCCGGCGAAATTCAACTGGCCGCGGCAGTCGCCGCGACGCGCTTTCGAATCACGAGATTGCAGACCGAGGAAAAACTGATCGCCGAATCGGTCGAGGCAAACCGGAAGATTTTCGAGATCTTCGAAGACCGGAAAAAAGCCGGGATCGCCACCGATACTGAAGTCCTGCGCGCCACCGCCGAATACGAAAATCTCCGGCGTGCTCAGTTGGAAATCGAACGACTCCGAAAATTGGCGGAGATTGAGCTCGCCATCTTGAAAGGCAATCCGGGGAAAAAGCAAAAGTCACACCGGGCTTTGCTACCGAAAATTCCCGCCCCGCCTTCGAAGAATCTCGATGAACTGCTGGCCTCTCACCCGGAACTTCTCGCCGCCGAAGCACGGGTCCGTTCCGCCTTTGATTTGGAAAACTCGACCCGCCTCAACCTGCTGCCTTCTTTCAAACTGTCCGGAAGTGCTTTTGGTGCCTCCCCCAATTTCCTGCTCGATCAGCTCGCCCGCTGGAAAGCCGAGGTCGGTCCCTCGCTCGACATTCCCATTTTCGAACCCGGCCGCATCGCCCAGCTGAAAATTAATCGCGCCGAAACGCAGGAAGCCGCAGCCCTGTTTCGCGAAGCCCTGACCGAAACCATCGGCGAAGTGCAGTCGGCCTACATCAATCTC
>JABDJT010000385.1 GCA_013003335.1 Verrucomicrobiales bacterium
TCGATGCGGAAACGGGCAACTTGATCTGGAAGGTGAATGGCGGGCCGGAGCGGCGCTGGATCCTGGGGAACCAGCGGATGATCTCGATGTGGCCATCGCGGGGCGGTCCGGTTTTGCACGAGGGAAAACTGTATTTTGCTGCGAGCATCTGGCCGTTCATGGGCATTTTTATCCATGCGGTCGAACCGGAGAGTGGTGAAGTCATTTGGACGAACAGCGGCGACGGCACGAATTACACGATCCAGCCGCACAACGCACCGGCGTTTGCGAGCGTCGTGCCGCAGGGACACCTGGCCGCTCAAGGCGACAACCTCGTCGTGCCGGGCGGACGGTCGACCCCGGCGGTCTACAGCACGAAAACCGGTGAGCAGCGGCATTTCAAATTCGACAAGCGAAACGGCGGGCACAACGTCGGAGCGGCTACGGGCCTGATTTTCGTGGCTGGACGGGCCTACAAGATGGCGGACGGCACACCGATCGGGGGTGGCGCACCGGCGGTTTTCAATTCGGAAATGCAAATCGCGTCCGATCCCTCGGCAATCCTCGCCCGCCGATTGAAGCCGAATTTAAAGACGAGAGAATCGACCGACCGTCGAGGGAACAAGGTGATCGAAACGATCCCGGAATTCGAAACCATTTTCCGGACCCAGCTTTCCGAACGCATGCCGGGAACGGTCGTGATTGCAGCCGGCGAACGGTTGTTTTCCGGTGGCCCGGGGAAAATCGCGTCCTGGAAATTCCGGGAACCGGATCCGGACTGGGAAATCGATATCGCCGGTGAAGTCTACACGATGCTGGCCGGCGACGACCGCCTGTTCGCGGTCACGCGGGAGGGGAAGCTGTATTGCTTCGGCGAAAAAGGAACCGGCCAACCCTCGACCGGCCGTGCGGAATCGAACCCGCAACCCGCTTCCGATTCGGACACGAACTGGGCAAAGCGGGCGGCCGACGTTCTCTCCGCACCGGGTGCTTCGGAAGGATACGGGCTCGTGATCGGAATCGGCTCAGGCCGGCTGATTGATGAGTTGCTGAAGCAATCCGATTTGCACTTGATTGCGATTGATCCGGAGCCGGAAAAAGTCCGTGCGATCCGCGAACGAATGGCTGACGCCGGGCTCTACGGCTCGCGGTTTTCCGCCTTCGTCGGCGATCCCAAAGCGGAAAAACTGCCGCCTTATTTTTGCAACGTGATCACCTCGGAAGAACCTTTTCAGGTTGGCGCCTACTACAAACTTCTCCGACCCTACGGAGGGGTGGAGGTCTCGCTCGACGAAAACGGGACCAGTTTCACGACTTCCACCCGGTCCGGGCCGATCCCGAATACGGACGACTGGACGCACCAGTATGCGAACGCCGCGCAGACGATTGTTTCCCGCGACAAGCTGGTGAAGGCGCCCTTCGGCGTGCTTTGGTTCGGCGGTCCGTCGCATGAGGGAATTCTGCCCCGTCACGGCCACGGTCCGTCGCCCCAGGTTGCCGGCGGCCGGCTGTTTATCGAGGGGCCGGACATTCTCCGTGCCGTCGATGTCTACACTGGGAGGAAACTGTGGGAGCGCGAACTGCCGGGACTCGGAACGTATTATAACACGACGGCTCACTTCGCCGGGGCCGGCGAAATCGGGAGCAATTACGTATCGCTTCCCGATCAGGTTTACGCTGTGCTGGGCGAAAAAATTCTCGCGCTCGATCCCGAGACCGGTGACACAACGCGGGAGTTCAAAGCCGAATCGTTTTTCGGGCACATCGCGGTGGAAGGCGATTTTCTCGTCGCGACCTCCGCGCCGGTCGCGGCGGGGGAAGCGAAAAAAGACAAGACGAACCCGACAGTGGATTTGAAAGATGCGAAGCCGGTAATTCCTCCGAATTCCGAGTGGCACTATTTCGCCGGGGAATTGCCGGGAAAAAATTGGGAGGATCGCGATTTCAAGCCCGGCGAGGGCTGGAAAAAAGGTCAGGCTGGATTTGGATACGGCGACGGGGACGACAAAACCACGATCGATATGCGGGGGAAATTCAGCACCGTTTTCATCCGGCGCGATTTTGATTCCAAAGACGCCGGCGGAGGGGATTTGATCCTGTCGGTGATGTTCGACGACGCATTTGTCGCCTACCTGAATGGAACCGAAGTCGTGCGCGAGGGTGTCGACAAAAAGTCCGGCCAGGTGAAAAGCCACGAAGCCGACCGGGGTTTCGAGCAATTCAAAATCGACTCGAAACACCTTCGCGACGGACGCAACGTAATCGCGATCGAAGGCCACAACGTCGGTGTAACCAGCAGCGATTTTACGCTTCACCCAGTGCTGCTCGCGAAAGGATCGAAGGATGTGAAAAAGCCGAAATCCGACAAACCGGTTCTCGAAATACCGACGACGCGCTACTCGGCCGGCTCGCGGCGGCTGGTTGTCTACAATCGGCACACCGGTGAGCAACTGTGGGACCGCGAGGCTGTTTTTAATTTTCGACACAACAACATCGCCGTGGCCGGCGACCGGATTTTCTGTATCGACAAGCTCACCGACGACCGGGCCAATGCCCTCGCCCGGCGGGGAATCGAACTCGAAGGCAAACGGGCGCTGTATGCGCTCGATTTGAAAACCGGTGAGGTGATCTGGGAGCACGACGAACACGTGTTCGGCACCTTTCTGAACTATTCCGCCGAGCACGACATCGTCCTACAGGCCGGCTCGAAATTTCGCGACCGGGCCTCTGATGACATTGGCCGGGGCATGATGGCCCTGCGCGGGAAAACCGGCGATGTGATTTGGCACGACCCTGACGTCGATTACGCCGGCCCCTGCCTGCTTTGGCACGACAAAATTCTCACCAACGGCAACGGCGGGTTCGCTCTCAATCTGCTCACCGGCAAGCCGACCGGTTGGAAATACAATCGCGAATACGGCTGCAACACCGCGATCGGTAGCGAACACCTGCTCACCTTTCGGTCCGGCGCGGCCGGATTTTTCGATCTCACGACCGACTCCGGAACAGGGAATCTCGGTGGGTTTCGCAGCAGTTGCACGAACAACCTGATCGCTGCGAACGGTGTTTTGAACGCGCCGGATTACACCCGGACCTGTTCCTGTTCCTATCAAAATCAGACCTCTCTCGCCTTGATTCACATGCCCGAGGCGGAGTTTTGGACCTTTGGTGGAAACGCGAATCCAGATCGAGTTGGCGTCAATTTTGGCGCGCCGGGCGACCGGCGCTCGGAGGATGGTACGCTGTTTTGCGAATTTCCCAACACCGGAAGCCGTTCTGACGAAGCCGAAGTGAAAATCGACGGGAAGATTCAGATTCATCGCGCCCATTCGTCGATGATGGAGGGCGGGCCCGACCCCTGGTTGACCGCTTCCTCCGTCGAAGGCGCAGAAAAAATCGAGATCGAGTTGCCCGATTCGGCGAAAGGAAAAACGGCGACCGTTCGACTCTGGTTCGCCGAACCGGATCGCAGCGCGGAGCCCGGAGATCGCGTTTTCGAGATCACCATAGCCGGAACTTCCGTCGCTGAAAAAATGGACGTGGCCGCTGAGGCGGGCGGTTCCGGAATTGGGATCGTGAAAGATTTTTCCGGAATCGAAATCGAGGACGAGAAGGTGAGAATTGAATTCGACCCTTCCGCCAAAAATCCGCCGATCGTCAGTGCCGTGGAAATCGATTTTTCACGGTGATCCGAACGAACAGGGTTGGTTCGGCGAAGGTACCCTGTTGGTTCGTCAAACGCCCAAAAGCGCTTTCACCGAGTTACGCTTCAGCGCCAGTTCGCGCCACTCGCGGTCGAACCGGCTGCCCTGAACGATGCCGACCCCGCTGGGCAGAAACACGTTTTCGCCGGACCAGGACACGTTGCGGATTGCGACGACGGACTCGAATTTACTGTGATGCCAGAGACCGAATGGCGCGCCGAAATCTTCGGGCACATCGAGTCTCTCTCGGTATTCCACAAGCCGTCCGAGGGCCCCGTCGCCTCGCGGGTAAGCGCCCAGCGCAGGCGTGGGATGCATGAGCTTGATCAACTCATCCAGGCCGATATCCGGGTCCCGGAGATTCACTTCGAGCGGGGTGAGGAAGTGCACGATCGGTCCGAGATCGAGAACGGCGCGCGGTCCCCGCTTGACTTCGCCGAGGCCGGCGAGTTTTTCCGCGAGGTAATCGGCGACCAGTTCGTGTTCGCGGATTTCCTTTTCATCTTCCCAAAAATCATCGATCTCGTGGCGGGGCGCGGTTCCGGCGAGGGCCATCGTTTTCAGCACGCCGTCGGCGGAAACGATGAAGAGTCGCTCGGGCGTAAGGCCAATTAATCCGCTGCCGTTTTCGCGAAAACCGTATCCCCAGAATTCATCGGGAGCGGCGGCGAGGGCCTTGACCAGCGCGGCGGGTTCGCCTTCGCGGAGGTGCCCGCGCTCGGTCAGAACCGGCACCGTCTTCTCCAACTCACCGGCTTCAATTTCAGCCAGGATTTCATCGAACACCTCACGGACGCCTCCGTCACCGAGGCCGTTCCATTCAATCTCGGGGAGGGGAGTGGAGCCGTTTTGCGGCAGCAAATCGCGCAGGTCGCTGGTTTCAAACGTCCGGGCCGGGGTTTTCCACGGAGCGGGATCCGTCAGCGAAAAATTGTTCCGGTAAAACGCGATTTTGCCTTCGCCGCGGGCCGGGGGGGTGGCAGACGATTCGAACGGCCCGAGACCGCACAGGTACCGGTTTGATTCCGTTTTCAAAAAGGCAAAATCGCTCATCTCTTTACAATGAGTTACGTGGCCGGAACTTGAGAGGACGCGACCCAATTGGCAAGGCAGATTTTCGGGGTGTCAGTCCGCGAAGTGAACGCCCATCACCCAGGCCGGGCTGCCACCGCAGTCGTAGGTCTTCAATTTTTCGAGGCGCCCGGTTTTGGCATCGCGCCGGTAGACAGCGAGCGTGTTGGAACGTTGCCCGGCAGCGACGAGAAATTTTTCGCCGCCCGGAATCAGATTGAATGAGCGGGGCGTGTCCTCCGTCGATTCCTGGCCGAGCGAGGTCAGTTCTCCTGTATCCTGGTTGATGGAAAACATTCCGATGCTGTTGTGGCCGCGGTTGGAGCAGTAAAGAAATTTCCCGTCGGCGCTGATCTCGATATCCGCGCAGGAGCCCTTGGTCAGATCCCAGTCGGCTGGATGACTGGAGAGAGTTTTGCGTTTTATCAGGGTGCCTTTTGCGGGATCAAAATCGCAATGGGTCACCGACTTGCTCTGCTCGTTGACGAGATAGGCCCACTCGCCGTTGGGGTGAAATTGCATGTGACGCGGGCCGGCTCCTTCGGCGCCGTCGAGTTGGGGCGGATCGTTCAGGGAAAGCGTTCCGTTATCGGCGTTGAATTGGAACTGCTGAACCTTATTCAGATCGCCGGTGTGAGGCGTGAATGCGAATTGGTTCGAGGGATCGACCTGGATGCAGTGGGCCTTTTTCCCGGTGGCAAAAATCTGGACCGGCTCGCCTTTCACGATTCCATTTTCAATCTTGCTGACACTGACCTGGCCTTCGCCGTAGTAGGCCGCGAGCAGCCAGTTTCCCGTTTTGTCCGGGTAAACGTAGGCCGCACTGCCGGCTGCGGGGGCTGTTCCCGCGAGTTTCAGGAAACCGGTTTTCGGATCGATTGAGAGGGTCGCGAATTCCGAAGCGGACCGAACGGCGGCGTAAATTTTCGACTGATCTTTGCTAAGAGCGAGGCTGCCGGGCGCACCCGCGAGGGTGATGTCTCCCCGGCGTGTCAGGTCCCCGGTTTTTTCATCCAGCGAAAAAATCGCGACCCGGTTGTCCTTACTTTCGGAGACGTAGATGTTGGTGTCGGCTGAGGCGAATTGGGAGAAAACGAGGCTGGCAGCGAGAATTAGTGAGCTGAATTTCATGCCCGATGGTAGCGCGATGGATGGCCCGAATCAATAGGGTTGGTTTGGCGAACAGACCCTGTTCGTTCGTTTCTCAATTGCAGGAAGGCTCTCCAGAGCCGTCAGATTCGGACCGGTCCGCCGGTCATACGAAAACGGCTCTGGAGAGCCGTCCTACGTCCCTTCACTCCCCCAACTCAAAAATCGAATTGTGAATCAATCGTTCGAATTCCTCTCCGTCCGGTGACTTCAACTTCATCTGAATCGACATTCCCCAGGTCGGCTTCAGATCAGGGATTTTCAGGGCGATCGATTTCCCGTCGCTTTTGATCTGAACCTCCGCCACGTCGAGTTCCTTCCCGTTCAAGTGCTTCGAGCCGTAGTTTTTGGAGCGCTTCAAATCCCAGGTCTT